>CAIWUD010000444.1 GCA_903915775.1 uncultured Chloroflexota bacterium
AACTATGCCAACCATCCCCTGCTGCCCGAGTTGGCCCAGGATGCGCCACTCGGTGATATCAGGAGCGTCTTTAGCCAACCGGGTCACTACGCTGTAGCGGCGATCATCGATCCCTACGGTCTAGTTGATGAGGATGGGCGTACAACGAATAATCGGGGTGAGAATCTCCAGACTGAGGGGAGTGGTCCGCTCATCCTGCGGTTTCGGGTAGAGGAGCCCACGGTTACGCCTCCGCCCCCTGGGCAGATCATCCAACTCATCTACCTGCCAGTGGTGGTGCGCTAGGTAACGGCTGCGTACCCGAGTTCCGAGTCTCGTCGCTATGCGCGGCGTGGCCTCCGGTACACCAAACCGAGCCCCCGAAAGGGGGCTTGCCACCGGAGGCCGTAAGGAGCCTCTGCTATAATTGAGGAAGGGAGCCTCTCTATGCGGCGCAGTGCTACGCTCATCCTACTGGTGGGAGCCATCCTGATCATTGGATCAATAGTGCTCTACCTCTTCGTTACCCAATCCCAGGGTGCTGGGTTGAACCCCACCCCGGCTCTGCCGGCTGAGCCCACCCCGATTCCTGAGGTTGAGATCGTACAGGCCCGGGTGGATATCCCGGCCAATACGGTGGTCAGGAGTGCGCAGGATCTGCTGGTGCTGGTCACCATCCCTCAGACGGAATTTGTTGAGCAGCAGTATCTGGTGAGCCTGAGTGAGGTTGAGGGGAAACTGATCACCCGCTCCTTCCGTGCCGGCGAGACGATCCTCCGTTCAGCGCTGACCGATCCTGGCCTCTCGCAACAGCTCCCCACCGCTGAGCCCAACCGTGCACGGGATAAGGCCTACCCCTTCCTAGTCAACAACCTTTCTGGGGTGGCCGATCAGATCAAACCGGGTGACTTTGTGGATGTCGTGGCTACCTTCTCGCTACCACGGCCGGTTGCGCGTGTAATCCCCGCCGAGGGCGAGCAGGCAACAGAGACGGGGCCGCTGGTCGCCGTCGAGAATCAGCAGTTGCTGAGCAGCAAAACCCTACTGCAGCGGGCCCAAGTCTTGCGGATTGTGCGTCCTCCGGTTGCGGTTGAGCCAACGCCTGAGGGTGGGAGTAGTACGGGGGTGGCGGTTGATGAGACGGGTGCTGTCGTTGGACCAGGTAGCGAACTCGAAACGACTGGTGGCACGATCACCCCGGGGAGTTGGATGCTGGTATTGGCGTTGAATGACCAGGAGGCTGAGTTGATGGAGTTCGCGTTGGCGTCCGATGCCCGGGTCGTTCTGGTGCTACGCGGAGCAGGTGACGATGCCTTCGAGCCGACGATTGGCACTACGCTGGATCTCCTGATCAGTGAGTTTGGTTTGCCCATGCCCGAGCCACCACCCTACTATGTGGTCGCTCCTGAGGCGCAGTTGACGCCCCAACCTACCCGGACCCCTGCACCGACCCGTATACCATGAAGCGGATCTACCCATGAGTGATAGTGGCACCATTCGTGTGATGATCGTCGACGACATTGTCGATACCCGTGATCAGCTCGAGAAACTGCTCTTTTTCGAGAAAGATATCGAGGTGATCGCCAAAGCCGGTACCGGACGTGAGGCGATTGCCCTCGATCGGGAGCAGCATCCGGATGTGATCCTGATGGATATCAACATGCCGGATATGGATGGAATTACGGCCACGGAAGCGATCTTGCGTCAGAGCCCAGCAGCTCAGGTGATTATGATGAGCGTGCAGGGCGAGACCGACTACCTACGGCGTGCGATGCTGGCCGGGGCTCGCGAGTTTCTCACCAAGCCGATCAGCGCCGACGATCTCTACAAGTCGATCCGCCACGTGCATAAGTTGGCGGCGACACGCCCCCGTACGACCGCAGCCGTTGCGGCGACTGGCGAGCGCTCACCTGCCAATCTAGGGCGGATCATTGCCGTCTTTAGCCCCAAAGGTGGCGTGGGAACCTCGGTGGTGGCGGCGAATCTGGCGGTGACGATCCGCCAGCAGACGGGGAAAAAGGTTGCCCTGGTGGATGCAAACGTCGTCTTTGGTGATCTCAGTGTCATCCTCAACCTGCGTTCGGCAAAGACGATCATCGATCTGGCCCAACGTGTGGAGGAGCTCGACCGCGATCTCCTCTTCGATGTGCTGGTTACCCATACCTCACAGGTCAAGGTGCTCCTTGCCCCGCCAGACCCCCAGCGGGGTGAGTTGGTGAGCGCCGATCATCTGCGCGCCATCCTCGAAGCGCTGCGCCAGGAGTTTGACTATGTGGTGGTCGATACTCCCGCCTCGTTCCAGGATCGCACCCTAGCCGTCCTCGATATGGCAAGCAGGATCGTGACGCTGATGACTCTGGAGATGCACTGCATTCGCAACATCAAGCTCTTTCTGGAAGTTGCCGATCTGCTGGAGTACGCCCGCGAGAAGGTCGTGCTGGTGTTAAATAAGGCGAGCAATCGCACGGGTATTCGCGCCGAGGAGGTTGAGAAGAATATTCAGCGTAAGCTGGTGCTCCAGATTGGCGATGCGGCACAGGAGGTGACCTTTTCGATCAACCAGGGGGTGCCCCTGGTGATGAGTAAACCCACCCACCAGTTTACCCGTGATCTCCGGGTATTGGCCCGTGAGCTTACCGCAACGCTCCCGGTTGCTCGTGCCGTTGGTGCGCCCGACACGACCCCCCAGGTGGCTGAGAAGCCACCTGGTTTCCTGACTAGGCTGATGAAGCGTTAGGAGCGTCGCGATCACACCTCCCTAAGGGGCAAGCTCCTTCCCCCAGCGGGGGGAGGTTGGGAGGGGGGCCGTGCCCTCCACGCCGCCCTAAGGGGCAAGCTCCTTCCCCCAGCGGGGGGAGGTTGGGAGGGGGGTAGGACACGGCCCTCCACGCCGCTCAGGCGTGAGCGACGCCTTTTGCGCGTGACAGATAACGCAGACATTTCGGAGGTGCTGCCCATGTCTCTCCTCAAACGTATCGGCGGTGTAAACCCCGTCGACACCCCTCGATTTCCCTCAGCGCCAGGTAGCGTAGCGGCACACCGCCCCGGTCTGACTGGCCTCGATGATAGCTCCAATGAACTCAAACTACGGGTGCAGCATCGACTGATCAATGAGCTCGACCCCAGGCTCGATCTGGGCAACAAGGCGAAGGTCTACAAACAGGTCGAGGAGGTCTTTCAGGCGATCCTGGATGGTGAGAGCATCGTGCTCACCCGTTCGGAGCGGCAGCGCATGTTTGAGGCGATCGCCGCTGATATCATCGGTCTGGGCCCGATTGAGCCGCTGCTGCACGATGCCGATGTGAGCGAGATCATGGTCAATGGGCCGAAGCAGGTCTATGTTGAGCGCCATGGCAAGCTCGTTCGCACGAGTGTCACCTTTGATAGCGAGGAGCATGTGCTCCGCATTATTGATCGCATCGTGGCCCCCCTCGGCCGCCGGATCGACGAGTCGTCGCCGATGGTTGATGCACGCTTGCCCGACGGCTCACGGGTGCACGCAATTATTCGACCGCTAGCCCTGAATGGTCCGACCCTCACCATCCGCAAGTTTCGGAAGGACACCCTTACGGTGGGTGACCTGATCCGCTTTGGCTCGATGAGCCAGGAGATGGCCGATTTTCTCGCGGCGTGTGTGCAGGCACGTACGAATATTATTATCTCCGGTGGTACTGGTTCGGGTAAGACGACGCTGCTGAATGTGCTCTCTTCGTTCATTCCGAGTGATGAGCGGATCGTGACCGTTGAGAATGCGGCTGAGCTCCAGTTGCGGCAGGAGCATGTGGTGAGCCTGGAGTCACGGCCACCGAATGTTGAGGGACGTGGCGAAGTCACTATTCGCGATCTGGTGATCAACACGCTGCGCATGCGCCCCGAGCGCATCATTGTGGGTGAGTGCCGCGGCGGCGAGACTCTCGATATGCTTCAGGCGATGAATACGGGCCATGACGGTTCGATGACGACGATTCACGCCAATACGCCCCGCGACTCGATCAGTCGTCTGGAGACGATGTGTCTGATGGGCGGGCTTGATCTCCCAGTGCGCGCTATCCGTGAGCAGGTTGCTTCGGCAATCCAGTTGGTCGTCCAGCAGTCGCGCCTCAAAGATGGCTCACGGAAGGTGACCCAGATCACCGAGGTGGTTGGGCTGGAGGGAGATGTAGTGGTGATGCAAGATATCTTCGTCTTTGCGCAGACGGGCATGGATGAGCATGGCCGCATTATTGGCACGCTGCGCCCAACGGGGGTACGACCAAAGTTTATTGAGAAGTTCGAGTCGCTCAATATCTACCTACCGCCAACGATCTTCGGCACCAACGAGCGGCTCTGGTAGGACTACCCCTGGGAGGTTACCGCTGTGGATCGGTTACTCTCGCCCGAGTTGCTCCCGCTGACGATTGCAGGCTTGAGCGCGTTGCTCCTCCTCCTCATCCTGCTGCTGTTCCTCCTCCTACGTGGTCAGGGGGGCGATGCGGTAGCTGAGCGGCTGAGCGCGTTTGCTGGCCGTACGCCTGAACAGCTTGCTGTAAGCTCTGCGCAGGCCCGGGCCATGACCCGCATCGATCAGATGGTGACGCGCACGACCCGTGGGAGTCTTACCGCACGGGATCTGGCGCGGGCCGATTTGAAGCTGACTGTCGCCGAGTTCTACCTCCTGAAACTTGCCGCAGCAGGCCTGGGGCTTGTGCTCGGCATCTCGATCGGCCGCGCAGCCCCGGCTGCGATGGTGGTCTCAGCACTGGTTGGCGCCCTACTCTGCTCGTTCCTGCCGAATATCTACCTGAGCATTCGTGCCCGTAGGCGTATCGCCGCCTTCAATGGGATGCTCGGTGACACGATCACGATGATGTCAAACGCGCTGCGTGGCGGCTATAGTTTTCTACAGACACTCGATATGGTGGCCAAAGAGGCTCCTTATCCGGTTAGTGCCGAGTTTCGCCGGGTAGTACAAGAGGTCGGATTGGGCCGTTCGAATGAAGAAGCGCTTGCCAATCTGCAGCGTCGCGTCCCTTCAGACGACCTCGATCTCCTGGTCACGGCGGTCAACATCCAGATGGAAGTGGGCGGAAACCTAGCTCAGATCCTGGATACGATCGGCCACACTATTCGCGAGCGGGTGCGCATCAAGGGTGAACTCAACACCCTCACCGCCCAGGGCCGCATCTCGGCCTGGGTGATCACAGGCCTACCGATTGCCCTAGCCATCTTCATCTCGTTGGTCAATCCCACCTACATGGCGCCCATCTTTAGCTTTGGCCTACCGCCCGAGCACTGGTGTTGCCTACCAGTGACA
>CAIWUD010000445.1 GCA_903915775.1 uncultured Chloroflexota bacterium
GCAACGGTACGACGCGGTGCACATGGGCCACGGATCGTACCAGGAACCTCCCCCAGGCTCCCATGAACTGCTCTGCGGTAGTCCGAGCCTTGGCACGCTCGCACAGCGCATGGCGATGCACGGGAATGCCCGTTCTCGAACAAGTGAAACCCCCTGAGGGACTGCACCCTCCACACCTCCCGTACGCTGGTCACGCTGAGGGACATGGGTTACTAGACGATAGCCCTACTATATCACAGATCATCGCATATCTGCCCCCCACATTCCGTAGGGGCCGCCCCCCATGGCCGCCCTATGCTATAATAGGCCCCGGGTACGTCATCGTTGGCGGCCCCAGCGCGAGGACATGGTGATGGCCGATCGACCTAGCATCACAGCCTTCTTTCCCGCCTTTAACGATGCCGGTACTATCGGCAGTATGGTGGTGAATGTCATTGCAACCCTGGAGCAACTCACCGATGATTATGAGGTCATCGTGGTTGAGAATGGGAGCACCGACTACACCGTCCAGGTTCTCGAATCACTGGCTGAGCGCTACCCGAACCTCCGGGTGATGACCCACCGGGAGCCGCTCGGGTACGGAGGCGCACTGCGGGTCGGTTTCGCCACTGCCACCAAAGAGCTCATCTTCTACACTGATGGCGATGCCCAGTATGACCCCTCAGAGCTGAAACTCCTCATCGCCGCTCTGCGCGGCGACATTGATGTTGTCAACGGCTGGAAAATCGACCGCTCTGATCCACTCCACCGCAAGGTGATCGGTCGTATCTACCACCACACCGTCAAGCTCCTCTTTGGCTTTCAGCTCCGTGACGTCGACTGTGACTTCCGGCTCATCCGCCGCAAGGTCTTCGACCTCGTCGATCTCGAATCTGATAGCGGCACGATCTGTTTGGAACTGGTGAAGAAACTTCAGGATGCCGGCTTCCACTTCGCCGAAGTACCTGTGCACCACTACCACCGCACCTACGGTCGTAGCCAATTCTTCAACGTTCCACGCCTCTGGCGCACCGCGGTACAGCTCATCCAGCTCTGGTGGAAACTCGTTATACGCCGCCAGCATCTTCGCCAGATTGCTCATCGTCGCCGCGAACTTAGCCAGAAGAGCAGCCCATGACCAGCCAGCAGAGTGAGCTCCAGCGCGCTTTTGCCGGGAGCCGGGTGCTGATTACCGGTGGGGCTGGTTTTATTGGGGCCAACCTGGCCCATCGCCTTGCCGCGTTGGGTGCCGAAATCACGGTTGTCGATTCACTCATCCCCGAGTATGGCGGCAGTCTCCATAATCTTGATGGGATCGACGGCCGGGTACGCCTCAACATCGCCGATGTCCGTGATGAGCACTCGATGAACTACCTGGTTCAGGGGCAAGACTACCTCTTCAACCTGGCTGGTCAGACGAGTCATCTCGACTCCATGCGCGACCCCTATACCGACCTGGAGATCAACTGTCGCTCCCAACTCTCTATTCTTGAGGCCTGTCGGAAACATAACAGCGCTATTCGGCTGGTCTACGCCTCGACCCGCCAGATCTACGGTAAGCCCGACTACCTCCCCGTTGATGAACGCCACCTCCTCCACCCTACCGATGTCAATGGCATCAATAAAATGGCTGGTGAGTGGTACCACATCCTCTACAACAACGTCTACGGTATTCGCGCCTCTGCTCTACGCCTCACCAATACCTATGGCCCCCGCATGCGGGTCAAAGATGCCCGTCAGACCTTCCTCGGCATCTGGATCAAACGGGTGATCACCGGAGAGCCTATTCAGGTCTGGGGCGATGGCCTCCAGATCCGCGACTTCACCTACGTCGATGACTGCGTTGAGGCGCTCCTCCTCGCCGCACGTGAGCCCGAAGCGGCTGGCCGGGTCTTCAACTTGGGGGGCGATGAGACGATTAGCCTCCGCGACCTGGCGGCCCTGCTCATCGCCGTCGCCGGCGAAGGCTCCTACGAGGTCATACCCTTCCCTCCCGAGCGTAAGCCAATTGATATTGGTGACTACTACGCCGACTATCGCTCCATCGAGGAGCGTCTGGGCTGGTCTCCACGCATAGAACTGCGTGAAGGTCTCGCACGCACCCTGACCTTCTACCGGGAGCACTACCGCCACTACTGGTGATGCCTAGGGCATGTGCCAAACGAGTTTGAGCCGCTTACGGGAGGCGTGGAGAGCGCAGCTCTCCACAAAAAGACCCCACCCAACCCCGGTGCCGCCTCAAGTCGGCACAACCGAAATTGAACCATGCCTAGCTCTGCGACAGCTCACGTAGGCGTGATGGATTGAGCAGCGTAATCCCAGAACGATCGACATCAAGCAGACGTGCCTCGCGGAACTGGTTGATGATCTTCGTCACGGTCTCACGATAGGCGTTGACCATCTCAGCAAGCTGCTGATGGGTCCGCCGCGCCACCCAACGGTGGGGACGTTCCAACTCGTGCCGATCACTCGACATCTCTAGTAGAACCGAGGCCAGACGGGCAGGTACCGACTTGAAGGCAACCTCCTCGATCCGTCGACTAAGTGTCAGATGGTGCTGCCCCACCGCCTCGATGAGGGCTAACCCCAGGCTTGGGTTGCTACCGATCGCCCTGTGCAGGGTAGCACGGTCGATCGCCACGACCCGTACCGGCTGAGTCACCTGAGCATACATGTCATACTGCATCCCCTCCTCCAGTGCAGGGTAGCCAAACAGATGCCCAGGCTCAACCACCTTGACCGTGAGCACGCGCCCCTCACCCGAGAGCATCTGGAGAATGACCTGTCCGCTCACCAGAAGGTAGAGCGCATGGGCTGGTTGGCCAGGCGCATAGACGTAGCTGTGACGCCTGAAACTCTGCCTGCTGCCCAGGCGCTCAAGAGCGGCGTACAGCGTGCGCTGCGCAGATTCGGCGCCCATTATCGCGGCCATAGGCACTCCTTTACACAAGGTTCGTCACTACATTACGACGCCCATCACTACCCACGGCAAGGGAGAGCGTTACCGGGGAGGACAAAACCCTCCCAGACATCTGTAGACGGTATGGTCAAACCTATTCATGCTGCATCAATTCGACGGAGACCAGCAGCACGCGTACGAACCATCTTACCACGTCGGAGCGCCGGCTCACGCTGCTGAAGGGGCGTACTTTTGAGCGTTGCACCCTGTTGACGGTGAGTCAGGGTCGCGAACGCCCAGTAGACAGATGTCGGGAAGGGCTGAACCAGCCGTAGGTTGCGAGAAGGCTTGAGCTCAGGGCTGCTGTACCAACGACGCGGTTTCATCCAGTAGGCTCCAGGCTTACCGGCCCCGATTCCGATTGCGGAGGAAGGGCGGAATGTCAAGATCATCACTGCCAGAGGTTGAGGGCTGTGTCCGTGGTGGATTGGCGGCTGGAGGGGAACTCGTAGGGCGTTGCGCTCGTGGCTGTGACGGCTGAGACTGCGGTGTACTTGGACTGGTCGCCGCCGGGAACGAGCGCGTACGCTGTACGTTGGGCTTATTCATATCGAAGCCCGTAGCAATCAGCGTCACCTTCACCTCACCCGCAGGGAACGTGGGATCGATTACGGCGCCAACGATAATGTTGGCATCCGGATCAACTTGCTTCGATACAATCTCGGCTGCCTCGTAGACCTCTAGGATACCGAGATCTTCGCTGCCGGTCACGTTGAACAGTACGCCCCTGGCACCATCAATACTAACTTCCAGGAGTGGGCTGGCGATGGCCATATTGACCGCATCCAACATGCGGCTGTCGCCCCTCCCGAAGCCCATTGACATCAGTGCAGAGCCTTGCTGGGCCATGATCGTCTTCACATCCGCAAAATCGACGTTGATCAGTCCACGCTGCGTGATCAAGTCGGAGATCCCCTGAATGCCTTGACGCAAGACACTGTCAGCCATCTGAAAGGCCTGGGTGAACGAGGTATTCTTACTCGCTGTCTGGAGCAGACGATCGTTCGGGATGACAATCAGGGTGTCGACGACGGGCCGGAGCTGCTCGATCCCCGCCTCGGCCATCTTCCGGCGATGATTGCCCTCGAAGGTGAAAGGCCGTGTGACCACACCGACCGTCAGCGCCCCCAGATCGTGCGCAATACCGGCAACGATTGGTGAGGCCCCGGTTCCCGTGCCACCGCCCATGCCCGCGGCGACAAAGACCATGTCCGCACCCTTCAACTGCTCGTAGACATCCTCCTGGTTCTCCTCGGCAGCCTTCTGGCCAATGACCGGATTACCACCCGAGCCTAAACCACGAGTCAGTTTATCACCGATCCGGATGCGTACCGGAGCCAATGAGTGCATCAACGCCTGCACGTCGGTGTTGACGGTCATGAACTCTACGCCCTGCACCCCGTCAGCGATCATGCGATCGACCGCGTTCGATCCACCACCACCCACGCCCACGACCTTGATCTGTGCAAAATCCTCAAAGCTGAAGTTGCTGCCGCTGCTCCGATCACCCATACCATAGCCTCCATGGTTGATTGTCAACGCTGATTTGAACCACACCTCACGGTAAAAACTCCCGAAGCCAGTTCTTGAGACGTTCGTAGGCCGATCCCTTCCCCGAAACATCCGCGGACCGCTGAGACGGGCTCAAAGCCGATCCGTTACGCAATCCCCAGCGTAGCAGCCCGACACAGGTTGCGAATGAGGGACTCTCAAGTGTGTCAGTGAGCCCAGCGAGATCGTTGGGTCGCCCGATACGCACCGGGAGTCCAAGCATCTCACGTACCAGTTCATCCAAACGCGCCAACTGCGCTCCGCCACCAGTCAACACGACCCCTGCCGGTAGTCTCCCTTCATACCCACTACGCCGAATCTCCTGATAGATCAACTCGACCAACTCCTCGGCACGGGCCTGCAGGATCTGGTTGAGCAGATTACGGTTGATCCGCTGCTTCTCGTTCGCGTTCAGGGTGTCAATCTCGATCTCCCGCTCATCGTCATACTCATCACCCTCCTCACCGGCAATGGCACTCCCGTAGCGCAACTTGAGATACTCGGCAGTGTTTTGGGGAGTGTGTAACACGTAGGTGATATCGTTCGTAAAGTGGTTGCCACCGAGCGAAATAACACTCGTATGCCAGACCCCGCCCTGGACAAAGATCGCTACATCGGACGTGCTACCGCCAATGTCTACCAGCACAACCCCCCGATCCTTGTCTTCGGCACTCAACACCGCTTCACCAGAAGCGAGCGGTTGGAGTACAAGCTCATCGATCCCGATACCCGACTTCTGTACGCTCCGGATCAGGTTCTGGATAGCCATAACCTCACCCGTCACGATGTGCGTCTCAACCTCGAGCCGAAAACCACTCATGCCGATCGGGTCGCGAATGCCCTCATGACCGTCGAGGATGTAGGCTCGTGGGATGACATGGATGATCTCGCGCTGGGTGGGGATCGCAACCGCCTGCGCTGCCTCAACGGCACGGGCGATATCACTGCGTGTGATCTCTTGATCTGGACGCTGCACTGCTACCACACCACGGCTGTTGAGCGACGAGATGTGCCGCCCACTCACCCCCACAAAGGCTGTCCCGATCCGATACCCTGTGAGCCGTTCGGCCTTCTCGATGCTCGTCTCAATCGCACTGACCGCGTTGTCAATGTTCACGACGACACCTTTGTCCAGGCCTTTACTCGGAGCCACACCAACACCCAGAATGTTGAGACGCCCACTATCACTCAACTGGGCAACAACAGTACCGACTTTGGTTGTTCCAATATCGATGCCAACGATCGTTCGTTGCATAGGGCTATCTCACACTCCTCCGCCATTCACGTAGCTGCTCGCGCAGCAAAAGCTGGACGTAGAGCAGGCATGCTACAAAAACCCTGCCTGACAATCCTCCGGGAGGTATGGAGGGCGGAGCCTTCCACAACACCCCCTAACCGAACCTTGGTGCCACCAGATGGTCACGCTGGCACAGCCAACATGGAAGCATGCCCTACGGACTGACCGAAGTTGCTACAGGGGTAGCGGTAGCCGCCACCTGATACTGATAAAAAGGGGCTGAGAGTTGCAGGTCGAGATAGGTGAAGGCCGTCTGGTCAGTGAGGAGTTGGTGGAGAACTGCTAGCTTACGATCAAGCTCCTCGTTCCGTCCGAAGATAATCACCTGATCGCTTGCAGTACGCACAGAAATGCCAAGCTGAGGATCCCAGATCACCTGGGTGGGTGTTACGGCAAGTTCGTTCGGTAAACGTATCGCCAGAGTCTGCGCGAACTGGATGGCACTCAGATCGAGTTGGGTCCCCGTCTCCAACGGGTGATTTGATGCGTCAATAATCACAAGAACGTCTTCCCCACCCAATTCCTGCGTAGTGGTCATCACTTTCCCTGCACTATCCACGAGATAGTGACCACTACTGGTCTGCCAGTGTACCTTTGGACGCTGCTCTTCAATCCGGATCCGCGCACGGTCAGGTAGGCTTAACTCAACTGATGCCGCAACGATGTACGGATGCTCGGTCAACCGTTCTAGCACATCCCCCCCATGCGCAAACCAGATCAGACGCCCTCGCAGGCCAGCGAGATCAACGACATCCTCGTCCGCGAGCGTACTATTTCCCTCCACACTGACCTGGCGTACCACAAAGCGTAGATCGATGAAGAGGTAGACGAGCGCACTGCAGGTCAAGAGGAAGAGCAACAGACTGAAGAGCTGCCCGTTGCGCAACCACTCCAGGAGGGAACGCCACGGCCCAGGGGTGGCCTGTCGACCGGGGAGTTGCCTACCCGCCGACCGCTGCTGCGGTCGAGCAGTGCTTGGCTCTGGTGGGTTTGTTCGCTGCATGTCCATACTAGGGTGTTGCTATGCCTCGCCTACCCCGTTCAGCGGCAAGGGCAATGAGTTGATTGAGTAACGCTGAATATTCCAATCCACTTGCCACCCACATTTTGGCATACATACTGATAGGGGTAAAGCCAGGCATGGTATTTACTTCATTGAGCCACAACTCACCACTGATTTTGTCCAGGAGAAAATCGACTCGGGCCAGTCCAGCTCCATCAATCGCCCGGAACGCCGCTACGGCTAGCTCAGCGACACGCGTGGTAAGGGCCGCATCGATCGGTGCTGGGATGAGGGTCTGCGAGGTGCCGTCGAGATACTTCGCAGCGTAATCGTACCACTCACGCGACGGAATAATCTCACCAGGAATGCTGGCTTGGGGCTCATCGTTGCCCAACACGCTAATCTCAATCTCGCGTGCACTGATGCCCTGTTCAACCACGACGCGCCGATCATACCTCGCCGCCTCGCTCAGGGCCTCTTGCAACCCTAGCCGATCGTTCGCCTTATTTACACCGACACTGCTCCCCATATTTGCCGGCTTCACAAAGACCGGATAGCGTAGGCTTGCCTCGATGCGCCGGTAGACTGCCTCCGGATCACGGGCCAACTCGCTCCGACGTACCAAAAGCCACGAGAGCAGTGGCAGCCCGGCGGCGGCAAAGGCGGCCTTCATCAGCGCTTTGTCCATACCCACAGCACTGGCCGCAACCCCACAACCGACATAGGGTAGCCCAGCAAGCTCGATCAGCCCTTGTACCGTCCCATCTTCACCCATGGGGCCGTGCAGCACCGGAAAGACGATATCTACGGGGTGTACCCGATCAAAGAGCGAGAAGGGCTCGGTGTGTAGCCCCGCGGTTGATGATTGTTCGGTTCCCGCAGGCAGACGATCGGGATCAGCAGCGGCGATCAGGGTGGCATGGGCACCTGAACCAGTCAACCACTGCCCCTCCTTGGTGATCCCCACGGGTACCAGTTCATACCGCGTAGGATCAAGGGCGGCCATGACAGCCTGGGCCGAGACGAGTGAGACCTCATGCTCGCCACTCTGCCCACCGAAGAGAACTGCTACACGAAGTTTAGCCATAGCGGATCTATCCACACTAGTCAAGATGCCCTCCCCAACCACCCTCCTCACGAGAGGATGCGGACTTCAAGCTCCAACGCCACCCCAAACCGCTCCCACACCACGGTACGCGCAAGCACGATCAGTGCCTGGATCTCCGTGGCGGTGGCCCCACCGCGATTCATGATGTAGTTGGCATGCACGCTGCTGATCTGGGCCGCACCGATGCTCCGCCCCTTGAGCCCGGCCGCCTCAATGAGGCGTCCAGCACTATCCCCAGGGGGATTCTTGAACACACTGCCACACGAACTTCCGGTCGGGGTTTTGCGCTTTCGCTCAGCTGCAATAGCCGCCATACGTTCCATTAGGACAAATGGATCCGCCCGTTCTAAGCGAAAAGTTGCCGCAACTACCAGAGGAGGCGGGCGATCGGAGGGCGTAGCGACCTTGAGTAGACTATGCCGGTAGCGGTACATGAGCTGCGCCGGCGGCCACTGCTCAAGCGTACCATCAACTAGGAGTTCGACACGCTGGAGGAGGGTTGCCGTATCACCACCGTAGCAGCCGGCATTGCCAACCACGGCCCCGCCGACCGTACCGGGCAACCCTTCAGCCCACTCAAGGCCAGCCAGACCCATCGCAGCGAGTCGGCGCGCCATACCAGCCATCACCGCCCCACCCTCAATACGCACCAGCACCGCTGCGTCCTGCTCCGCAACCTGCCAGTCCTGTGCACGGTACGAGGCGATCAGGCCGGGGAAACCCTGGTCATCGACGAGCATGTTAGTGCCACGCCCAATCCAGACGACGGGCAGCCCCTCATCAGTCGCCCACGCCAGCAGGCTGCGTACCTCCTCCAGGCTAGAAGGCTCACTGTAGAAGCGCGCTACACCGCCGGCTCGCCAGGAGGTGTGGCGACCCATTGGCTCATGCTCGCGCAGGGCAGGTAGGTTAGCGCGCAGTGAGCTGCTCAAGCACGATCCTCCCCACACTCTCACCATCACCGGCACCCAGGGTTATCACCAGATCGCCAGGCCGCACACACTCGAGCAGCGCTGCAGCAGCTGCCGTGACCTCACCGACATACCAACTCTCTACCCCGCTTGCAGCAATCCGTGCCGTCAACTCTCGGGCGACCCCAACACGGTCACCCGACTCACGGGCAGCGTAGATATCACCTACGAGCAGCAGATCGGCACCATCACAGGCCGTGGCCCATGCGTCATACAGGGCGATGGTGCGGCTAAAGGTGTGTGGCTGGAGGTACGCAACGATACGCCGCCCAGGGTAGCGAGCACGAGCCGCAGCGAGGGTGGCACGTACCTCGGTCGGGTGGTGTGCATAGTCGTCAATCAGGGTGACCCCTTGCACCTCGCCCTTCCACTCGAAGCGGCGGGCAGTTCCACGAAAATCGGCCAGCGCCCTGCTCGCCGCAGCGAGATCGCCACCAACCCGGTTCACCACCGCTAGTGCCGCCAGGGCATTCCGTACGTTGTGCAGACCAGGGAGACGGAGCTCCTGAGTGGTAAGGCGCTGCTGAGCCATGCGCCGGCGGTTGTAGTGCCACAGATCAAAGCTCACGCCACCCAACCCATGGAGCTCGACCCCACTGGCAGCCCAGTCGAGTGGTGCCAAGCGACACGAGACTGGGTCGCGCGCCAGTTGCTCCTCGATGCCGTACAGCCGAGCTGCAGGGAGATCGAGCGCCAGAGCACCCGGATCGTCGGCGCAGAGGATCACTCGGTCGGGATGTAGCACGCCAGCGGCAAACTGCTTGAAGGCGGCTTGATAGTCAGCAGCTGTTGCATAGATATCGGGATGATCCCACTCGACGTTGGTAATCACGGCCAGATCTGGGGTCAGAGCGAGAAAGGCACGATCATACTCGTCCGCCTCGATCACCAGTGGCGCCTGGGGGTCTCCCCACGCGGCATTACCACCGAGATCCGGCACCTCGGCTCCGATCAGATAGCCAGCGTTGAGCCCAGTGGCACGCAGAGCCAGGGCAACCATCGCGCTCGTGGTGGTCTTGCCGTGACTACCAGCAATGGCGATCACCGGCCGCTGAGCCGACCAGTGGCGCCAGAGGTCGGCACGGTGCAGGATGGGGATGCCAGCGGCACGTGCCGCGCCTAACTCCACATGGTCGGCGCCCACCGCAGAGGTCGTCAGCAGTGCGTCAGCACCCTCGACATGCACCGCAGCATGCCCCTGCGCAATAACCGCACCCCGGGCAACCAGAGCCTCAGTCTGCCGGTTGGCTAGAAGGTCCGAACCTGTAACCTGATGACCCTGATCGAGCAAGAGATTGGCCATGGCGCTCATCCCTGCGCCGGCAATGCCAACAATATGGTAGTGTATCGTTTCCATCACTTCTTTGGCCCACCCCCACCTGGCCCACCCCCACCTGGCCCAGCCTGCCAGATCCGCGGAAAGTAGAAGACGATAAGGACCACAATGATCAGGAAGAAGATCACAATCAACGATGTGGTTAGATCACCAACATCGGGTAGTGCATTGAGCAGGTCGGCGACTGGCCCCTCAATAGTGCCACCACCATCGAGAAACTGCTCCCAGAAGACCTTCACCGCGTTGCTCCAGAGTAGCATCACCAGGGCCCCCACAAAGAAACCCAACGGTTTGGCCAACGGCTCATTCGGTGGTCCCTTCCAAGTCGCCCGCTGGGTGAAGAAGAAGCCTAACAGGATCAGCGCGACAAACGCAACGAGCCGAAAGAAGAGGGGGATCTGCAATTCCGTAGTAATGAGTGGCCCGAAGATAGGGGCTTCATCAACCGGCCGTCCGAGGGTAAATGCGACCAGGCGTGGCCCATTCTCCCAGAAGCGATTGATCACCTCGACCAGAAAATCGCCACCCTCTACGGTTGCGATGTAGGCCGCAATGGTCCAGAAGGCAATCGTGAGCAGGTTACGAAAACCCTCCTGGTAGCCCCAGAAGGCACCGATCGCTAGCAGGATCATGAGGATAACGGTACCATTCAGGTTGAGCGTGATCGTCCCCTGGGCCAGCAGCAGCAGCTCGGGCCAGGATTGCATGATCTGGTCTGCCTGATCGAAGTACATGAACAACCACTCCTTGTAGGCATGGTTCAGTAGCGGCATGTTGCACGTAACCGTTGGTCGCCGCTCCCTGCGGCGGGGGTAGCGAGGCTTTCGGTACCCGTAGCGTCGTTCGTGGAGGGCAGTACCCTCCATACCTCTTGTAAGCGTCTCAAGCGAGCTTCAACCGTGGTGTGGTAAGACTCCCGATGGCCGTGGCTAACTGCTGGGCGGCGTCCGGTCGTGCCAGCGCTTGGCTCTGCTCTGCCATCTGCTGGCGTGCGACGGGATCGCGCAGGAGTTGATCCACCGCCTGAAAAAGCGCCCCCTCCCGGGGCAGATGTGCGCCAAGGAGCGCATGATCGGCGACCTTCACCGCCGCTCCATGGCGTACGAGGTAGTCGGCATTCTCATCCTGATGGACGTAGGGGTAGGGAACCAGTACGGCAGGCAGGCCTACCGCCGGGAGTTCAGCCATGGTGGAGGCGCCACTCCGGCAGACCGCGAGATCCGCCGCACCAAAGGCAGTGGCCATAGCCGGGGTATGCACGCCATCGAGGTAGGGGTAGAGTTGGTAACGCATCTGAACCTGATCGGGCAACTGGCTCCGTGCGTGCCGCAGCGGCTGTTCGTCCCCTTCACGCCCACAGACGTGGATGATCTGACAACGCTCGAGGAGATCGGGAAGCAGCGCCATGATCGCCTGGTTCAGACTACGCGCTCCACGGCTCCCTCCGTAGATTAACACTACTGGGAGGTGATCGTCTAGTCCAAACGCCGCCCTGCAAGCCCCATGATCGAGGTGAAACAGCTCGGGGCGTACAGGGTAGCCCGTGACGATGGCCCGTGGGTGACCGGGACGCAGACCCAGGACGGGCAGCGCGTCCACTACATTCACCGCCACCAGGGTCGCTATCCGCGCGAGCAGCCGCCCAGCCAGCCCTGGAACGACATCAGGGAGGTAGATCATCGTTGGCACACGGGCCAGGCGCGCCGCAATGAAGAGTGGCACACAGACGTAGCCACCAGTGCCTAGAATGGCCTGTGGTCGCAATTCACGGATGAGGCGACGGGCAGCACGCACGCCAGCAGCCATGGTAATTATGCCACGAACCAACTGGAGCGGACCGCGTCCGCGTAGCGCAGCCGCGGGCAACGCCCGGAAGGGCAATGCGCTCTCGGCGGCCACGATACGCTGCTCCATGCCGCCCACACTCCCGACGTAGATCAGGGTTGGGTTGTGTCCCGGCGGAGCCGATTTAGCGTCGCCGATAACCGCGGCTGCTGCCAGGGCTGGATAGACGTGTCCGCCCGTTCCCCCGCCGCAGAGCAGCAGCGTTGAAGAAGGCAAAGGGAGAAGGGCTTCGGGTTCTCGGGCCATCGGAAATCTCCTCGATCCGCTGCTGCGATGTGTGTTTTGAGATATTGAGCAGAATGCCGATTCCAAACATGCAGGTGTAGAGCGATGTGCTACCGTAGGAGAGAAATGGTAACGTCAGCCCGGTAAATGGGAGGAGTGATGTGGTAACCCCCAGATTGATCAGGGCCTGAAACGTGATCCAACTCGTGATCCCCACTGCCACCAGCGCTGCAAAGGGGTCAGGTGCCCGACCAGCGATCCGGTAACCACGGTAGGCGATGACCGCAAAAGCCACTAGCACCGCCGTTGTACCGATGAAGCCGAGCTCTTCACCAATGATCGCGAAGATCGCATCGGTGTGCGCCTGCGGCAACCACTGAAACTTCTGCCGTGATAGCCCAAGCCCTTGACCGAAGATCCCACCACTACCTAGCGCATAGAGCGCATGGGTAGGCTGGAAGCCAGAGGTGCTGTAGTACTTCTCAGGATCGAGGAAGGCCATAATGCGAGCACTACGAAAACCGGCCACGACGACGACCAACCAGAAGACGAGCGCACTGACCAAGATCGCGCCGATCACGTGCCAGAGCCGTGCGCCAGCGGCAAAGTAGATGGCACCACCAATCAGCACGAGTACCACCGTGGTGCCAAGATCAGGCTGGAAGAGAACCAGACTGCAGACTAGGCCGAGAACCATTGCGAAAGGGACCAATCCATAGGTGACATTACCGACCTTCTCGCTACGCCCCGAGAGCCAGTCGGCAAAGTAGATCACCATGACCAGTTTTACGATTTCCGAAGGCTGGATACTGAAGAGCCCGAACACACCACCTTCACCGAAACGGATCCATGACCGTGAACCGTTCACTTCAGTCCAACCGGCTGGTAGAACGAGTACCAACCCAAGCAGGACTAAACAGCCAAACATCAGCCCAACCGAGAAGCGGCGCCAGACGGTGTAGTCGATTCGCTGGAGCACCAGCATCCCTACCGTACCGATCAGGGCTCCAACCATCTGCCGTAGCACGTAGTAGAACTGGTTACCAAGCCCGGTACTGGTTTGGTCACTGATCCGGGTGACTGCTTCAACAAAACTGGCGCTGTAGATCATCACCAGGCCGAAGATGACCAGTACGCCAACCGCTGTCAGCAAGATGTAGTCCGGCTTATGGGTGCGTACAACCACGATACGCTCTCCTCATCGATTGGGCATGGTTCGCTTTTGGCTGCGCTACCTTGACGTGCTAATGGTACCAGAGTTCGGTTGAGGGTTCTGTGCTTGGAGAGGGCTTGCCCTCTCCACCTCCCGCCGAATGGTCAAGCCTGCTTGAACCATGCCCTGGAGCAGTAACCATACTCATGCACCGGGGAGGAGAACCACAAGGGCAAGCAGCAGCGCAGCTACCCCTAATGCTGCAGACCATCCCCAGTTCGGGTAGCTGCGTACCACGATGGGTGGAAAGAGGAGTGGTTCCACAATCAGACGCGGTGCTAGGGCTGCACCAACCACCACCCCAACCAGTAGGCCACCAAGGTGTCCCCAATTATCAATGATCCCCTGTGCCGAAAAGCCAATAATCAGATTGATCACCGCGATCGAGACGATACTCTGCACCTGAGCGCGCCCGAACTCACCGAGTGCACGCCGGTTCAGGAAAAAGAAGATACCCAGACCACCAATCAGCCCAAAAATAGCGCCACTTGCACCGACGGAAGGTGCCGGTGACAAGAGGTACGATGCGACGCTACCACCGAGACCGGCCAGGATGTAGAGGGCGAGAAAGCGCCCGGTACCGTAGATCCGCTCACTCTCCGGGCCAAGGGAGTAGAGCGCGAAGCTGTTGAAGAAGATGTGGATCAGATTGCCGTGGAGGAGCGTCGCACTAAGCAGACGCCAATACTCCCCACTGCTGATCAAGCTGTTCTCTTTCGCCCCGAAGATAATCAGGACGATCAGATCTGGCTGAAAGATACTCCCACTGAGTAGACCAGTGAAAAGGTAGATTACCACCATCAGCCCCAGAATGACCATGACTGCCCGGGGCTGGGAGGGACGTGGCAGCGGAACATGCTGGTCGGGCGGATCACTGCGTTCCCCTCCGGATGACTCGGCCTCCGTGCGTGGATCGAACAGGTAGACGCCCGGAGGTCGCCAACGGAGAAACGGTGCTACTCGACTCACGAATAGTTGCCTTTCGTAGAACGCTGGAGGGGTGTGGAGGGCGCTCTATCCAGTCAGTTCGCCCACCAGACGCCGAAACTCTTCACCTCGATGAAACTCGTTCCGGAACATCCCAAAACTCGCACACCCCGGCGAGAGGAGTACCGTATCACCGGCGGTCGCAAGGTTCCGCGCCACCGCCAGGGCACTACTCAGATCTGAATAGGGGCCGTAAATCGTTGATCCTCCCCCTGCAGCCGCAACAGCAGCCGCTAACCGAGGTGTTGCACTCCCTTCCAACAAGATCAGCGCCTTGACGCGGCGCGCAACTGCCTGCCCTAGAGCAGTGAAGTCTAAGACCTTATCCGCACCCCCTGCAATCAGCACGATCGGGGTAGGTAGCGCATCGAGCGCAGCAAGGGCAGCCGCGGGATTTGTGGCTGTCGTATCGTTCACGTAACGTACCGCATCCAATGTTCGTACCAACTCGAGCCGATGCTCAACACCCGTAAAATCCCGTAGGGCCGCACGAATATCGTCCGCCTCAAGGCCGAAAGCACGCGCAAGTGCCGCGGCCTGCATCGCATTCGCCAAGTTATGGAGACCAGGGAGGCGGAGATCCTCAGCGTGGAAGAGCGTTTCACCAACCAGTGGCGCTGGTGGGCCACAGTAACCGAGGGGGTCGTGCCAAATCACCCGACCATGGCGCAACTCAACCGTTGTGTCGACGGCACGGGCAACCGGCTGTGGAACGTGGCTCCTCGCACGCGACCAGTGTGGCCCTGCACCCACCCAGATGGCGCGTCCCCCACGCCGTCGCGCTCCCTCGTAGAGGGTAAACTGCTCAACAGAGCCGTCGTCAGCCCCATTCAACGCCACCACACCATCGGCTGATTGGTGCCAGTAGATCTGGCGCTTCGCCGCAGCGTAGGCCTCCAGCGAACCGTGCCAGTTGACATGATCCGCCGAGAAGTTGGTGATCAGGCTGTAGCGTGGACTCAGCCCCACCCCACCCAGCCGTTCGAGTTGAAAGCTCGAGAGCTCGAGCACCACCGGAGTCTCAGGGGTCAAACTGTCCAAGGCCTCAAGTGCCGAGACGCGCAGATTACCGGCAGCCAGAGTCTCTGGGTAGCGTTGGCGCACCATAGCAGCCAGCATGAGCGCAGTCGTCGTCTTCCCCTTCGTACCCGTCACGCCCAGGATCGGCCCCGGACAGGCCCGAAAGAAGAGCGTCATCTCCGTTTCGATCGGCACACCAGCCGCACTCGCGTGGGCCAACCAGGGCGAGTCGGGGCGCACGGCTGGGTTGGCAATCACCAGATCGGCACGAGTAAAATCCTCTGCATCATGCGCTCCAAGGCGGTAACGCACGGTGGCGCCCAGGCTCTCGGCAGTTTCATTGAGCGCAGCAAGGGGGGCAGCAAGTGCCGCCTCCGTGGCCATATCCGTCACGGTCAACTGGGCACCCTGACGTAGCAGCCAACGTGCAACTCCTAGCCCGCCACCATGCACGCCCAGCCCCATGACGACTACCCGCCGGTTATTCAGCATCGGATACCACCCTCGTAAGACACGGCAGGCCGTTCCCGGTACAGTTCGGGGAAACGGCCCTCAAACATTCTCCTCGCGGGGGCTCTTTACTCATGTGAGGAGTGTAGACCCTAGGGCGTTGGGGCGTTTGCCCCAACGCCCCAACGTCTACGGACGCTGCTCTCCGAGCTGTGAAGAGGTTGGTGCTTCAACCTGCTGGGGGGTACGGGGGGCGGCGAAGATTAAGGCGAGGGAGATTCCCACCATTGCTGCGACCGTCCCGATCAACATGAAGCGCTGCGTTACCTGCACTTGGCTCCAGCCCAACAGTTCAAAGTGGTGGTGCAGCGGAGCCATGCGCAGCAGGCGGCGACCAGTGCCGTAGCGCCGCTTCGTCCATTTGAAGTAGGCTGTCTGCAGCATGCTCGAGAAGGCCTCAACGACAAACACAATCCCGACCACCGGGAGGAGCAGCCACTGCTGCGACTGCAGCGCTACCACGGCCAACGTAGCACCAAGGGCTAGCGCACCGAGATCGCCCATGAAGACCTGCGCAGGGTGGGCGTTATACCAGAGAAACGCTGCGCAAGCACCGACGAGCGTGAAGCTGAAGGCCATCAGGTTCGTCAACTGTGGCTCGGCCAGGAAGGTCATCACGCCATAGGCCGCAAAGGCCAAGGTCAGATTCCAGCCAGCGAGACTATCCAGGCCATCGGTGATATTCACCGCATTTGCGGTACCAACGATGATGAAGATCGCAATGGGGATGAAGAAAGGTCCGATATTCCGCTCACCGAGAAACGGGATCTGCACCAGGCCCTGGTGGGCCAGGCCAAAAGGGGTCGGTAGGTAGAGGGCAAGGCTCGCACACAGAGCAACAAGCACCATCAACCAGAACTTGAAGCGTACCGTTAAGCCATAGGTGGTCGACCGCGATCCGGTCAGCGATAACCAGTCGTCAACGCCACCGAGAATAGCAAAACTGACGAGCACCATGAGAGGGAGGAGCATCGACCAGCGGTCAACGAGGTTAAAGATCACGGTCAGTACCAGAACGGTACTCACGATCATCACCCCACCCATGGTCGGTGTACCGGCCTTCGTCAGATGGCTCTGCGGTCCATCGACACGGATCTGCTTGCCTAGTTTGTGGGAGCGGGCAAATGTTACCCACCAGGCACCAACAAGTAGCGTGAGTACGAAAGACATGGCAGCAAGCAGGAGCGCACGGGCCATATCTTGCACGAGCATCGCTCGTAAGACTTCCACTTACCCCTCCTCCCGGCTAGGACGTAGTGCAGCAACAATTCGCTCCATCTGCATCCCACGCGAGCCTTTGACGAGTAGATAGTCGCCGCGTTCCAACAGCGAGGTAGCGGCTGCAATCGCGTCCGTATGGCTCGTGCAAACCTGGATGTGGTCAGGAGATAATCCGGCTTCACGGGCAGCCGCAGCGATCCAGGTTGCCTGCGGACCGAGCGTCACCAGACTATCCACCACGCTCGCGGCCCGGCGACCAACTGCACGATGACCATCTTCAGCCGCCGAACCAAGCTCAAGCATATCGCCGAGGAGGGCCAGTTTACGTCCGGGAAGATCGGCAAGCAGATCGAGGGCAGCCAGCGTCGAGGCTGGGGCAGCATTGTAGGTGTCATCAATAATCGTACTACCATGGAGGCCAGCAACCAAGTTCAGGCGCGTCTGTGCGAGGGGGTCGCACAGACCCGCATGGATCTCGTCCCAACTAAGGCCAAGTAACAGACCGGCACTTGCCGCCGCCAGTGCCGTATAGACACTGTGTCGGCCAAGCATCGGCAGCCGCAACGGAACGCGCAAACCTCCATGCTCCACCTCAAGAGCGATCCCCTGGAGACCCATGCTCTCTACACGAGTAGCTCGCAGATCCGCATCCGCAGCATAACCAAAACGAAAGAGCTGCGCTGAGGTACGTGAGGCCATCGCGGCAACACGAGGATCATCAGCGTTGAGGATACACCACCCATGGGTCGGGAGTGATTCGGGGAGTTCCGCCTTCGCATGCGCAATGGCTTCAATACTCCCTAGGCGCTCAAGGTGTGATGGACCCACATTGGTGACAATCCCGACCTGTGGGAGGGCGAGACTCGCCAGAAAGCGAATCTCACCCGCAGCCCACATGCCCATCTCCAGCACCGCAACCTCATGGTCAGGCTGCAGGCGGAGCAGCGTTGTCGGGAGCGTGGCCTCACTATTAAAACTACGTCTACTTTTTAAGGTTCGAAAGCGGCGGGCGAGAACGGCCGCCGTCACCTCCTTGACGGAGGTTTTGCCCACACTGCCGGTGATACCAACAACGGTCGGTGTGAGCCTTCTGCGATGGTAGACGGCTAACCGCTGTACCGCCATCAGTGGGTCGTCTACGGCGATGAGAAGACAGCTATCAGGTGGGGCAGCAGCGAGCCCGTCACCAGAGGCGGGATCGACCAGAACCCAGGGTCGAGCCGTACTGCGGAGAAGCTCCTGTTGGGCCTCTACGCCACTACGCGTCACGAGTGCCCCACGCGCACCACGAGCGATCACATCAGCGAGAAAGCGATGTCCATCGGTACGTTCACCTGCCAAGGCAAGAAAGAGACTACCGGGTTCCACCTCTCGAGAGTCGGTAACAACCTCACCGACTAGCACATCCTGCCATAGTGGCGGTAGGATCGGCCATACCCGAGACCAGCGGGGCTGAACACCATACAAGACATCACGTACCTGCAGCACATCGCCCTCCAAAAGCCCAGTTCACCGTGGGGACAACTGCGGGCAATTATAGCACCTCCTCATCAGCGACACTACGATGGCAGCACCTGGCCAGGGCTGACCAGAGTTGGGTCGGGCGGAACCTGTTCGTGGCGCATCAGCTCTTCCATCACCTGATAGAAGACCGGAATGGCGGTGTTCACACCCCAGATATCGTCTTTTGGTCGATCAATCTTCACTAGAACGGCAAAGCGCGCCTGCTCGGCCGGACCGAAGCCAAGGACCGACCCAATGGTGAAGTTCTGATCGTAGCCCCCGGTGGGGAGGGGGATACTCGACGTACCAGTCTTCGCAGCGATCTGGTAGCCCGGAAGTAGCCACTGATCACCCGCATTGCCCGTCTGCTCCTCCCAGACGACCGGTGCATAGTGGTTTGCCGAGTGTACCAACATGCGCCGGATCGTCCAGGCCACCCCCGGCTCAATAGGCCGCCCCAGTTCCTGCGGCTTGGTCTCCGTGCAGACATCCTGCTGACAGCGGCGTTCGATAATAAAGGGCTTCATCATCACGCCATCGTTCGCAATCGCTGCCGCTGCTACCACCATCTGGAGGGGAGTCACCGAGATACCCTGCCCATAGGCGTTGGTCAGGAAGGTGAGATCGTTGTAGCTCGGTGTACCCAAGGCATTCACAATGCCCCCCTCCTCACCACTCAACTCGACCCCAGTTGGTCGACCAAAGCCAAAGTCGGCAACGACCTGATAGAAGGCTTCAGGGCCGGTCAACTCGTTAAGCAAGAGGGCACCAACGTTGCTCGAGTGGTAGAGCACACCCGTTGAATCGAGCATACCGCGGGCTAACCCATCCCAGTTGCTGAGGGTCGTCCCATAACGCCAGATCGAGCCCGAGTCGGCGACACTGGTGTCAGCGGTGAACGCCCTACTCTGCAGGCCCGCAGCAACGGTAATCATCTTAAAGGTACTACCAGGCTCGTAGAGGCTACTGATGGCCGGATTCCGTCCATACACCTCGGGAGGGTAGCGCCCATAGTTATTCGGATCGAAGATCGGCCAGGAGGCCATCCCACGAATAGCCCCGGTGCGCACATCCAGCACAATGATCGTACCACTGTCAGCCTGATGCTTCTGAATGGCTGTGGCAAGGGCCTGCTCGGAGACAAACTGAATGTATGGGTCGATGGTTGTCTGGAGTTGCACCCCATCTTGCGGCGGATCCTCAAGTACCGGAGCGATGGCTATCAGGCGTATCCTGCTGCCATCGGCGGTACCCTCGCGGAAACCCGATTTACCCTTGAGCTCACCGTTGAGGAAGGCCTCGAGACCACTGATCCCATCACCATCGTAGTTGACGGCTCCAAGCAGGTGGGCGGCAAAGCTCCCCTGAGGGTAGACACGCTTCGGATCGGGCTGCAGGTAGATCCCCGGCTCTCCTTTGCTCAGCAGCGTATCGACCACCTTACTGGCCGCATCAGGCGTGAGCCAGCGTTCGAGGATCACCCAGTCTTTCGAACGATCACTCAAAATCGCCTGAATCTCGTCGACCGGCCTCCCCAGGATAGGCGCAAGTGCTTTGGCTACCTCGTCCACCCGACCAGAGTCGATCAACTGGGGATCGATCGCGAGCTCTCTCCGATCGGCATCCATCGCCAGAACCTGCCCTGTCCGATCAGTGATCGTCCCGCGGATCGGTTTGAGCTCCAACTGCTGGTTAAAACGCTCATACGCCTCGCTGTAGAAGGTATCGTGATTGAGCAGTTGCACATAGCCAAGACGGGCGAGCACCCCACCAAAAAACAGCAGAGTCAGCAGCAGCAAGGTGTTGAGACGCCAGCGCTCCATGCGCACCCGACTGAACCCGTACGACAACGTTCGGCTAGGCGCGGCCATGCGCGGGCGTGACGGCGCAGCGGGAGGAGTGAGGAGCGTGCGTGCAGTGTCAGCAAACCTTGACAGTGCAGAGCGCTTGCCATAGGGAGCCGTGCGATCACGACGGACGCGTGCGATCCTACTCATCGCCCCCCTCCTGCACGACGGGCCCGCCCACCGCTGGCGGGCGCTCCGGGATCAGCAGGTGGCGTACCTGCTCCGGCTTGAGCGGCCCCAGCCCCAACTTCTCTGCCTCTACCCGCACCCGCTCGAGTGATTGGGCCTGAGCCTGGCGCTCCTGCAGCTGGGTACGAGCACGTAGCAGCACCTCTTTTTGGGCCTCAAGGTTGGCAATCTCATAGCCACGGGTAGCTACCGCACCCGTTTGGAGGAGCACAATCAGGCTTAAGAGACAAAAGATACCGATAAGTAGCAGCAAGTAACGGCTACCCTGGAGCCAGTGTGACGGGTTGAGTATGCTTGGTCGCTGAGCTCGAGCAGCTGCGATGAAAGGGATACGCTGCAAGTTGACGGCCATGAAACCCTCCACATCCTAGGATCTGTTCTAACCTCGGCTGCACCAACGACACCGTCTGGCGTTACCAAAGCTGGGTCGGGGTCTTTTGCAGAGGGCTTCGCCCTCCACACCTCCCGTACGACAGTCTCACTCGTCTGCAATCTCCGCGTAGACGGAGCAGCTCCTTAGCCAACGGACTCGATGCGTTCTGCAACACGGAGCTTTGCGCTCCGCGCACGGGGATTTCGTACAAGCTCTTCCGGGGTTGCCTCCAGAGGCTTCTTCGTGAGGATGCGCAGCCGCGGGGGACGCAGATTGGCACTCCCACCATAGCCCGACTCCGCACGGAAGAAGTTTTTCACGATCCGATCCTCGAGTGAGTGAAAACTGATCACCGCGATACCTCCACCCTCACGGAGAAGTTCGACAGCTTGGGGCAATACCTCCTCAAGCTGGTCGAGCTCGGCGTTCACCGCAATGCGTAGAGCTTGAAAGGTACGGGTTGCTGGATGGATCCGATCGCGGCCCGGACGACCAAGGGTGCGGGCTACGAGATTCGCCAGATCCGCGGTACGCGTAAATGGCTCCTGTCTACGCCGGATGACAATCTGGTGGGCAATGCGACGTGACGCTCGCTCTTCACCGTACTGGTAGATCAGGTCGGCGAGATCGCGCTCATCCAACTGATTGACCAGATCGGCAGCTGTAGTACCAGCTGTGGGATCGAGGCGCATATCAAGCGGACCATCATGGGCGAAACTGAAGCCACGTGAAGCCGTATCAAACTGATGTGACGAGACACCAAGGTCAAGGAGGATTCCATCGACTGCTACCAACCCGTAGTGGTGAGCGACCTGACCGAGATCACGAAACGCCGCATGGTGGAGCGTGAAACGCTGCGGATCTATACCCGTAGCGATCAAGCGAAGGTGAGTTGCCGCGAGAGCGGCCGGATCAGCATCAATACCAAGGAGTGTCCCATTGGGGGCTGATGCTTCGAGAAGCGCCAGAGCATGCCCACCCCCACCAACGGTTCCGTCGATGTAACAACCACCAGGACGAGGAGCCAGGGCAGTTACAACCTCCTGCAGGAGTACCGGTAGGTGCTGAAAGGTTGTTGTCACTGCTCAGATCCCGAGATCGGCCATCTGTTCAGCGATCGAGGTACCACTCCCATTGAGCTCCTCCTGAAGCGATCGCCAGCGCTGAGCCGACCAGAGCTCAAAGTAGCTGTTCATCCCAGTAACGACGACCTCCTGGACGAGCCCCGCATAGTCGCGCAGATTCTGGGGAACAAGAATACGCCCCTGACGATCAAACTCGACCTCCGCCGCTGCAGCGAAAATGAAGCGGCGGGCATGACGTACCTGCGGACTCCCGATGGGCAAGCGATCGATCTTCGCCGCAAGCGCATCCCACATGGGCTGAGGAAAGGCCTGCAGACACTCATCAAAGCCTTTGGTCAAGACAAAACGCATACCCAGCGACTCACGGTAGCGGGCTGGGATGGCAACACGGCCCTTGTCGTCCATAATGTGCTCAAACTCACCGAGGAACATGAGCTACTCCATGGCCCAAGGCACCGCGCCACTCCAAAAAGCCCCACTTTTCCCCACTCCTCCCCACTATGACCGTCATTATAGATCACATCACCCCATGTTTCAAGCCTACGTAGTAGACAGTTTTGTCACAGTTTATTACTACAATGTCTAGTATAACATCTTTTTGTGATCATCGTCGCGTCTCAGCTGCGTCGAGTAGAATGGGGGCTATCGGCTGTGCGTCACCATCTCGCGGGAGGTGACGACGCCGAAGTTAGGCTATGTCGCATGCAGAGGAGCGTTGAACTATGAGCAGATCAGACCACCCACAACCCCTCACCCACCTCGATGCCCAAGGCCATGCACACATGGTTGACGTAGGCGCAAAAGCTGAGACCGAGCGTGAAGCGGTTGCACGCGGCGTTATCACCCTCCAACCAGCAACGATTGAGCTCATCCTGAGTGGTGGCATGCCCAAGGGCGATGTGCTGGCGGTTGCACGAGTAGCAGGAATTATGGCCGCTAAGCGTACGCCCGATCTCATTCCCCTCTGTCATAGCCTCCTCCTCACCCACGTGGGCATCACCATTACCGCCGATCCAGCGGTCGGCGGGCTGCTGATTGAAGCAACGGTTCGTACGCGGGGGCAAACAGGGGTCGAGATGGAGGCCCTGACCGCCGTGAGCGTTGCTGCACTCACCATCTACGATATGTGCAAGGCTGTTGACCGCGACATGCGGATTGAGGCGATCCGCCTGACCCAGAAGCGCGGTGGGCGCAGTGGCGATATTCGTCAGTGAACATAAGAGTCAGAGGGGAGGCGTGGCGGGCTGGGCCCTCCACAAAAACCCAACCTAGTTTTGGTACTGCCAGACGGTCACCTTGGCGCAGCCAAAACGAAACCACACCCTACTCAGAGTGGTGACGATCCGCCTGTAGCCGCTCAAGTGCAGCGAGAACCTCATCGATCTGGTAGAGATGACCCAGGATGCGCTCCTCGAGGGCGCCTTGCCAGCGTCGGAGATCGAGCAGGCGTCGTCGTACCTCGGGATGCGTAGCAGCGCTGCTCTCTGCAGCAAGGGTGGCAATCTGCTGCTCCAACTCGGCAAGGGTCCAGTTGAGATCGGCAAGTTCCCCGTTGATCGTTTTGTAGCTACTGAGGAGCTCACGTCGCCGCTGCTGTACTCGGTCACCCTCGGTTGGGTGGGAATTGCCAGGCTCTGCCATAGGTTTCCCTCTTGACATCGTACATTTGTTCTGATACACTCGTCACAGGATTGATTCGGGTGAGTAACACCCACCCAAACTTGCCCATACGTGCGTACGACGAGGTTGTAACCATGCTAACCTGGCGAATTGCGGACACCTTCTTGCGGTCGAGGCGTACTCGTGCTGTGACACCCGTTGAGCTCTGTGAGTTGCGCTACGGCTTTCTTCCCGCCCGCTTTCGCCAGAACGGCGAGATCTACCGCGTCGTGCGCATCGAGCAGATCTGGGAGCAGCCTGGCGGGCTGTTCCGGGCCGACCAGCGCTGCTTCGCCCTGTGCTGTGTCAACGATCTCCGCTGCACCCTGGTGCAAGAGCTCCAGACCGGTAGTTGGCAGGTCTTCTGGTAGGGCGAGGCTCGCTAACGCCAGACGGTCATGCTGGCGCAGCCCAATTCGAACCGGCACTCAACGCGCACGCCCCTCGAGCACCGCAATGCCGTAGAGTGCATGCTGGTTGTGGGGGTTCAGGGTCAAGACATTCTCGAGTGCCGTACGCTGATCCTCGGGATCGTCAACGGCACCACTTAGCCAGAGCCAACCCTCTTCATTCGTGTCGTCCCGTTCGACCACCTGGAGGAGGAGTTCACGCGCACGAAGGCGATCGCCCATGGTGAGGGCCAGAGCACCTGCATAGAGCCATCCAGCAACTTCTGTTTCCACCATCAGCCTCCGCAGCATACTTCAAACCAGCGTGAGCATCGTACGGGAGGTGCGGCGGGTACAGCCCCCAACTCCTGGTGACGCCAGATGATCAGGCTGGCGCAGCCGAAAGAGAACTGTGTCCTAAGCCTGGCGCTGCACCTGTACGATCTGAGCCAAAATACTCACCGCGATCTCCTCGGGCGTCCGTGCCCCAATGCTCAAGCCGATCGGGCCGTGGATACGCGCGAGGGCCGCCTCAGCAAAGCCCTCGGTGCGTAGTCTTTCCAGGCGACGATGATGGGTAGTTGGGCTGCCCAGGGCCCCAATGTAGCGAGCCGGAGAGTTGAGCGCGACTCGGAGTGCCGGATCGTCGAGCTTCGGATCATGGGTAAGTATGGCAATACAGCTCCGAGAGTCGATACGCCCCTCGAGGGCCTCGTCGGGCCAAGCCAACAGAAGTTCGTCGACACCAGCGAAGCGCTCGCTACTCGCAAAGGCGCTACGTGCATCAACCACCACCGTACGGAAGCCCACCACCCGCGCCATGGCGGCGAGCGCGATAGAGATATGAACGCCACCAACCATAAACAGGGTCGGTGGCGGCACAAAGCTCTCGATGAAGAAGCGCACCGTGAGATCCGGATGGTCGACGATGCGACTCTCGCCATGGGTGAGGAGTGGTAGGGCCGCCTCGCAAGCCCGTTGATCGAGGGTGGCATCACCCAGGCTGCCCATGATCTGCCCGTCTGGCCAGACGAGCAACTTCACGCTGCCCCCCGTGGCGAGCAGCGTGACTGTTGCAAAGGAGCGCCCCGCACGCAGAGCCGCTCGCATCTCCGGATAGAGCTCATTCATGGGAGCGGCTCCACAAACACTTCAATCGTACCGCCACAGGCAAGGCCGACCTCCCAGGCCGTCTCATCAGCCACACCAAAGCGCAGCAGGCAACTCTGACGGGTGCTGATCGCCTCCTGACAGGCTTCCGCTACGGCAGCCTCAATGCAGCCACCGCTCACCGAACCGATCATGCCCCCCCCAGAGGCCACAAAGAGCTTGGCCCCAATCGTCTGCGGTGATGAGCCCATGGTTCGCACCACTGTGGCCATAGCGACCTGTTCACCACGGGCAAGCCACGTATCGATCTGGTCAAGAAATGCGTGCATCGTTCTACCTCCCCAAGCGCTCAAGCAGCTGACCGTAGGCACTCTGACCTTTGCGGAAACTCGCTAAACGGAAGAATTCGTCGGGGGAGTGCTGCCGCTCATCATCCACACCGAAGCCGAAGCTCGCGGTATAGGCGCCTAGGTGCTGAGCAAAGAGCGTACAGACGGGGATAGAACCACCACTACGTACCTCGTAGGGTTCACGGCCATAGATCTCGCTCAGCACCTCACGGGCGGCCACATTGGCGGGAAAGTCGGATGGTGCCAGGTAGGGGTAGGCGTGCGAATCGAGCGGGGTGACGCTCACCGTCACCCCGGGTGGGGTGTGGCGTCGCACATGGTCGCGCAGGAGCTCGACGATCCGCTTGGGATCCTGGTCAGCAACCAGTCGGCAGGTGATCTTGGCATGGGCCTCACTGGGGAGCACGGTCTTCGTTCCAGCATCCTGAAACCCGCCCCAGATCCCATTGATCTCCAGGGTTGGTCTGGCCCAACTCGCCTCAAGGGGGCTATACCCAGCCTCACCGAAGAGCGCCGGTACCTGCAGATCCTCCATGATCTCCTCGCTATCGAAGGGCACTGCCGCAATCCGTGCACGATCGTGCGGGGTGAGCGGGCGTACCTGGTCGTAGAACCCATCAACCGTGATCACCCCATCATGCGAGCGCATCGAACCAAGGAGCATGACCAGGGCATGGATCGGGTTCATGATCACGCCACCATAGAGCCCACTGTGCAGATCCATCTTTGCGGCTTTCACATCGATCTGGATGCCACAGATGCCCCGCAACCCCACCAGAATCGATGGCTCGGTTTCGCTATACTGACCGCCATCAGCGCTTATCACCATGTCGCAGGCAAAGAGCTCTTTGTAGCGGGGGAGGAACGCACCGATCTGCGGACTGCCAATCTCCTCTTGACCCTCGAGGAAGAGCTTGACATTCACCGGCAGACGACCACCGCTCTTCAGCATCGCCTCCAGGGCCAGGATCGGCACAAGCATATTCCCTTTATCATCACTTGCGCCACGAGCATAGATGCGCCCATCCTCGATGTGCGGTTCGAACGGCGGATGGCTCCAGAGCGCAACCGGATCGACTGGTTGCACATCGAAGTGACCGTAGATCAACACCGTGGGCTTTCCCGGAGCGTGCAACCAGTCCGCATAGACCACGGGATGACCACCGGTGGGCAGGATCTGAACCTGCTCGAGACCGGCAGCAGCCACACGTGCGGCAACCCACTCGGCGGCACGCTGAACATCAGCAGCGTGGGCAGGGATAGCTGAAATGCTCGGGATACGCAGAAATTCGAGGAGTTCGGAGAGAAAACGTGGCTGCTGTTCGTCAAGGTAAGCTTCCCATGCCGACATACTGTTCTGTGCTCCTGCTAGTGTGTGCGAGTAAGAAGAAAGGGAGAGAATGGCCTTCAACCTTATGGGAGGTGTGGAGGGCATAGCCCTCCACAAAAAAACTCAACCTCGCCCTGCGGTCGTCAGGCCGCAACACCGGCGCCGCCGACACTGACGTACGGGAGGCGTGGAGGGCATGGCCCTCCACAAAAAAACTCAACCTCGCCCTGCGGTTGTCAGACCGCAACACCGGCGCCGCCGACACTGAACCATCCCTTCGATAGATTGCCGATTGATCGGATTGGGAGTACACTTCCCCTGGGATGGTCTAATGAAGATCCCCGAGTAGATTCGGAGTACGCTACTAGTATAGCGAGAGGTACCGACCATGACAAATGTCGCCGCTGGTGCTCAACCAGCAATGGGTGGGATCACCCGCCAGAGTGCGGTGATCATAGGCATCGTTGCCACGCTGGTCATCAACAGTATGGCCACACTGCTGCCCATCAACGGACAGACGACCGCCGAGATCTCCGACCGCTTTCCCCTCCTGATCACGCCACCAGGCTACATTTTTAGCATCTGGGGGTTGATCTACACCGGCTTGATCGCCTACGGCGTCTTCCAGGCGCTACCGTCACGACGCGACGACTCACGGCTCCAGCGGGTCGCCTGGCTGTTTGTGGTCAGTTGCGTGGCCAACTGTGCCTGGATCCTGCTCTGGCACTACAACCAGACAGCCCTGACCGTGCCGGTTATGGTCAGCCTCCTACTGACCCTTATCACCATCGATCGGCGCATTGATCACGGTACCCCCCTGCGCATCGACGAGATCATCTGTCTCCGGCTCCCCTTCAGCATCTACCTGGGCTGGATCAGCGTTGCTACGATTGTCAATCTCACCGTGATGCTCTACGATTTCGGCTGGAGTGGCTTTGGTGTAGCACCAGCGATCTGGACGGCGCTCCTGCTCGCGGTCAGTGCGGTGCTGAGTGCAACCATGGGCCTACGAAAGGGTGACGCAGCCTTTGCCCTCGTCGTTGCCTGGGCCGCGTCGGGGATCGCGGCCAAGAATGGAGCCATCCCGCTCGTCAGTTCGATGGCCTGGGTGGCCACCGTGGTGAGTCTGCTGACGGCAGGTGTAGCGATCGTCCTCTTCTTCAACCGTCGCCGCCGTATGGCCAGGTAGGATGAAGGTGAGAGCCTGGGGAGGGGTATCTTCCCAGGCTCAACCAATCCTACCTCCCCCTCCGCCGCCCTAACCACTCCCAACCATAGATGAGCAGCACGAATTGAGCTAGACTAAACCAGAGGAAGAGCAGGCTCACGCCGAGGCGCACCAAAAGCAGCCATCCCGGTAATGCCGTACGTAGGGCTGCGACTTCGCTCTGTAGCGAACCGACCAGGCTCCCGTAGCGGTCGACAATGCTCTGGAGTTCACCAACTCTGGCCGCAATCATCGCAAGACTCCTGGTGACCGCATCTAGATCGTCGGCAACCGTAGCCAGATTGCGGTTGGACTGACTCAGCCCCTGGGCAACCTGCTCAAGTGAGCCCGGCACCTCTTCAAGGCTCGTCGAGACGTTCGCAATCGTCTCACTGAGTGGCAAGGCCGGGTTGTAGCTCAGACCAAAGAGGTTCAACGCGCTCAGCAAGCGGTCGATCGCAACAGCGGTCTCCTGAGCCGAACTGAGGGCGTCACGGGTAGCTACAATCGTCGCCGGGAGATCTTGGCGGGTAAGCTCGGCTACCGTGTTGATGATCGGCTGCGTCTCACTGATCGTCTCCGATACGGAGACGAAGGTCTCACTCAGCGAACTGAGCGTCTGTTTCGTATCGCCTAGCGCACTACCAGCCAGACGCAACCCCTCGCTACTCGTGGTGAGCGCGAGATCGAGGCGCTCCAATTCACGCATCAGGGCCACTTCGACTTGCGC
>CAIWUD010000446.1 GCA_903915775.1 uncultured Chloroflexota bacterium
CGAGCGTATGCTCACCGTGAGCGCGACCTGTCAGCAGCACGAGCGGCCCCTCTTCCCCTACCTGATTGCGGCCGTTACCGCGTATTGGGCGAATCAGCCTGCCCCCAAACTGCTCCCTTCCGGGGGGGCCTGAACGGATACCCGATGATCTATCGAAACCGGGTGACGAGCCGATGAACCGATTCTGGTACCTGCTCATGTTGATTTTTTCGACGTAATGTGATCAGATTTACCCCGTATCCTTGCAGATACGCCACCAAATCCTCACTTACATAGCCTTTATCAGCAAGAAAGGTACATCCGGGATAGGATGGCAAGAGATCTGCTGCTGCTTTTCGTTCATCAGCGTTGGCTGATGTGAGTTCAAAATCGATAATGAGTCCACCAGATGTTGTGACAAGGTTCATACGATACCCAAAATAGGTCTTTTTCTTTGAGGCACAATGACCAAATGTTGCATCATGGGCTTCCCAATCCCGACTCCGTTGTGGGGCAAGATGAAATTCCATCACGGGGATGGGGATGCCATCAATCAGGCCATAGGCATCCTGGGCGATATCCAGTCCATGCACAATGAGGGAGCGGATCTGGTTGATGGCATGCATCAGATTGCGTCGCCGACGATTGAAGCGTGACCGTTCAGGAAGGCGCGGAAACAGGGACCGATACGGTGCCCATTCCGCAATCAGATGGGTTTCGCAATCCCACCCGCGACATTCGCTCACGATGGCAATGGTCATGAGTTCGCTATCACTGCATGTCGTAGGATCAGGGCCGGGACGATCATACCAGGGGGCAATCTGCTTCCACGCATCATCAATGGTCACATACATCCACGTTACGAAATCGTCAAAATCGACTATCATAGAGCTGCCTCCTGTGTGGGTGGTGTTTTCGTACAACCAGCCATACCACACCGGAGGCCCCTCGGTCAACCCCCGAATCAACTAGCACAACCCCCTACGTGTAAAAACGGGAAGTAAGCGGTTCCGTGTAGCTCAACCAGCCTCCTCGGGGGCTGGTGCGGCGACAGTAGGCAACTCCCAGCCGGCAATGTGGGCGAGGTCCGGCGGCGCCTGCTCCGAGAGGGTGTACTCCCCGAAGCGCTTGATGTGGCTCGTCAGGTAGGGGCTCAGGGTGGCGATGTCTTCAGGACGCACCGCAACGCCCTCGGCGATCAGATCGCGCAGCACCGCCGTCATATCGTAGACGTTGTGCAGGATCACCGCATTCGCCAGCACGTCGGTGTACTTCACCGACTTCTCTGACTCCTCCGGGTCACGGTCGCGCAGCACGCCGCCGTTGCCGAAGCTCAGCCATTTGCTGAAGCCATTGTACGCCTCGACCTTGTTGGTTTCGGTCGTAATCCCGCTGCGCATCGGCGGATCCGAAATGTAGCGCAGCAGGAACAGCGTGCGGATCACCCGCCCTAGCTCGCGAAACACCTGGTACAGCCGGTTTTTGCGGCTCTCGTGCCCCAGGCGGCGCAGGATCGCCTCGGCGGTGATCGTCCCCGCCCGGATCGATAGCACCACCTGCACCAGGTCCTGCCAGTGCCGCTCGATCAGCCCCCAGTCGATCACCCCGCCGAACCACGGCTCGATATGGGTGTAGGTCGTGGCGGCGTCGGCCTTGAAGAAGATCACGTCCTTCCAGTTACGGATGCGCGGCAGCAGTTCGATGCCGAGCAGGTGGGCCAGGGCGAACACCGGCGTGGACTGGCCCTGCGTATCGGCATGCACGCGCCGCGGCTGGAGGTCGGACTGGTTCTGGAGCAGCCCGTCGATGATGTAAATCGCCTCCCAAACGCCACAGGGAATGAAGTGGCTGAAGATCGCGATGTAGTTGTCGGCGACGTGGTGGTAGGCAATGCCGCCGGACATCCGGTAGCGAAAGTGCAGTTCCGCCAGCGGGTTGCTGTCGGCCAGCGGAATGAGTGTGCCGTCGGCGGCCGCGCTGCGCCCAACCCCCCAGAGGCGCGGCAACGTCAGCCGGTGGTAGATATTGACGATGTCGGCCTGCGCCGCGTTCAGCTTGGCGCTGGTGACGTGGCGCTGGTTGAGGTAGGACAGGCTGCGGGCACTGACCGTGTCACGCATATGCCGGGCCGCCTGAGTTGGCCCCAGGTTGGTGCCGTAGGCGAACAGCAGCCGCGTATAGTCCGCGTTCGCGTCATCGAGCTTGGGCTCTGTCCCCGCCGGTGGCCCCATATGGCGGGTGCAGTTCGTCCAACTCCCTACCGCAGCCACCATATCCAGCAGATGACGGTCAGGCATGCGCGCCAGCAGGCGACGCTCCAGGATGTGCGCTGATGGGGGCACCTCGCGCCGTGGGATGCGCTTGAGCACCGGCACGCCGGCGGGCGAGATGCTCAGCTGGTCTTGCTCCGGAAACTGCTGGTCAACCAGGGCTGCGGCCGTGGTGAGGCGCTGGTGCAGGTCCTCGACAAATGCCGATGCCGTCGGCGGCAAGCCCATCTCGGTTGCCCACGCCGCGACGAGCGGGGCGCATTCCGCCCAGGGCAGCAACTGCGCGCGCGTATCCGGGTAGGCGTTGCTCCCATCGACGGCCACGTCGCCGGAGCGGAGTTCGTTGGCTAGGCAGACGAAGACGCACGCCTCCAGCTGCTTGCGGTCCAGCACGCGTTCGCCGGCGACGCGGGTCACCACCAGCCGCTGCCATGCCGCTGGGGCAAAGCTCAGGTCGAGGGTCGCCGGGAGGGATGTCAGTTTCTGATGCTGGTGCGCACGGATCAGCTCCAGGGCCGTGAGCAAGGAGGTGTCCTGGCTCGTGGAGGTAAACGTCAGCGCTTCGACGAGCCGAAAGCAGAGGCTGCGATGACTGCGGTATTCCTTGCTGACCAGGGGCAGGTGGTTGTTGCTGGTGAAGGCCCGCATCTCGGCACAGCGGTCGTGGAGCGCCGCCGGCCCGCCGGCGCCGTCAAGCACGGCGGCGATCTGCGCGTCACGTGCATCGGGAGCGGCGGTCGTATGCGCCTCCAGGACGGCCTGAAAGGTGGCGAGGAGCTGGTCAACCGCGTTCTGGTGCGTGCGCTGCAGCTCCTCCAACTGCTTGCGGGCGGCGCGCTGGAAGGCGGCCACCCGCTTGATGAACATGGCGACCAGGGCGTCGCGGGTTTGGGCCTGCGCCTGATGGATCAGGCAGACGGCGAGCAGGAGCTGCCGGGGCTCGGCGAGGGCCCGCACTTCCGCCGCGTCCAGCACCCGCGCCTCAGCCGCAAGCTGCTGCACCTTCCGCGGGGCGACGCCGTCGAGGACGGGAGCGAACCGGCCGAGCTGTTCGACCCAGGCGAGGTGGTCGAGCAACTCGGCGAAGTGCTCGTAGGTGGCTGGCTCGGGCGGGCGTTTGAGGTCGTTCCAGGGGGTGAAGGACCGGTTCGGAACCGACTCGAGCAAGGCGAGGAGCTGCGCAACCTCTGGCTCGGTCAGGCGGCTCCGCAACAGTGCGGCCTGGCGCGCTTGCGCGAGGGTGCGCACGCGGCGGGCCATGCGGTCAAGGGTGCTGAAGGCCGGAAACTCAACCCGCTGCTGGTGCAGCCGTTCCAGGGTGACATTGATCAGGTCAACAGGCGCATCGCTCGTCTCGGACGCCTGGAGCATGGCCACGAGGACGTGGTGACGCACGGTGCGGCCGTGGCTGATGAGCCCCTGGTGCGTGCGGATGCGCTGGATGTAGGTCTTGACGGAACGGCCCGAGACCCCGAAGATAGAGGTAGTCTCCGGCAGCGCGAGGGCGAGCCGCAGGTGCGCGATGACCGACTCGGGGACGAGCGAGAGCACGGGGAAGGAGCCGAGATGCTGGACGGCTTTGAGCAAGACGGCACAGCAGAGCAGGCCAGGGGGCCGACGCGTATGCGCCCCAAGCCACTCCCGCTCCTCGGCGGTGAGCGTGTAGTGGCGCTCCAGCTCGACGAGCGACAGGGTACGGCGGTAGAAGGGGTAGGCCGTGCGGTCGATGGACGCCATACGGGGGCGACCTTTCAGGAATGGCATGGGAGGGTGGGGGATGTCTGCTACGGCAGTATAGCAGACATGAAGCAGCCCAAAACGCACCTTTCATGTCTGCTAAGGGTCAGCAGAACGGCGGTATCCGATGTCTGCTAAGGAAATTGACGCCGCGCGACCCGTGAAGCGCCGCGCGATGCCGCCCCTTTCCGCCGAGGGTCAGGCAGGGCTTGACGCCTACGCGACGGTGCTGCGCACGACCACCGACGCGAGCGCGGTGACGGTGCGCAACTACCTGAGCGACCTGAGGCAGTTCATGGCCTGGGCCGAGGGGGAGTGGGCCAGCGGCCAGGAGGACGTGATCGCGTTCACCCCAGCGCGCCTGACGACCCCGCTGCTGACGCGCTACCGCAGCTACCTCCAGCACACGCGCCAGTTGCGGCTGGCCTCCGTCAACCGTGCCCTCGTGAGCATCAAGCGCTACAGCGCCTGGCTGGTGAGCGCGGGGCGCATCACGCGCGATCCGGCGGCGCCAGTCAAACTGATCCCAGAAACGCCGCGCGCACCACGCCAGCTGGAGGACAGCGAAGAAGAGGCGTTGCTGGCGGCGGTCGCCGCCCACGGCAGCGCGCGCGACCAGGTGCTGATCACGCTGCTGCTACACACGGGCCTGCGCGCACGCGAAGTGTGCGCGCTACGCCGACGCGATGTGACGCTCGGCAAACGCAGCGGCATCCTGCGGGTCTACGGCAAGCGCAACAAGTACCGCGAGGTGCCGCTCAACGCGACCGCACGGGCCGCCCTTGCGTCATGCTTGGCGCAGGCCGGCGATGCGGAAGCGCCCCTCTTCCCGTCGGAGAAGACGGGAACCGCACTCACCGCTCGCGGGCTGGGCTATCTCGTCGCGAAATACGCCGCCCTGGCGCAGGTCGCTGACCTGAGCCCCCACGACCTACGCCACCGCTTCGGCTACCGCATGGCCGCCCGCACCCCGCTCCACCGGCTCGCTCAGATCATGGGCCACGACTCGCTCGACACGACGATGCTCTATATCAAAGGTACGGCTCGTGATCTTCAAAACGAGGTCGAGAAGATCGCGTGGGAGTAGTCTCTTGGTGATGCCCTATTTCTGGGTACCCTCCGAAAGGTTGCTAGAGTGTCGCAGATAAGAACAGTACTGCCAGAGAAAACAGCAGCAGAGCGCCAAGAATGAACAGCCAACTTTGAAGCCGCCTGTGCTGCGTGATTGCAGTGCGAGGAATTACTATGGACAGGGCCGCTAGTCCAAGCACTATAGACAAACCCCACAGTAAGGCTGCATATTGCGGAAAAATGGTAGTGCCTATGAGTGGAAAAATCGCTATGATAAAGATGAGAACCATCACCACGCTATTCGCTGGATCTGCTTTCATAGGTAAGCCTCGCTATTGTACCTGACAAGATGGCAGTTTGTGCTGCTACCTTGTCAGGTACCTTTAGCTGCTTATGAGGTGTAGCCTAGCAGCTGTACCCACAACACCCGGTGTTTAGGCATCGCCCTGCGCAGTAATTGTACGTCCCACTGCCAATGAACACAATAGTAAGGAGGCAGGCAAAACAAACCGGGGTGAAGGTCACGCAGGAGAGGGCACAGGCGACCCCAATGAGCGTCACAGCCCATGCTGCTATGCCTTGCGAGGCAAGACATCCTTGTAGACAGCAATACCTTCGCCAAAAACTGACCGTGAATCAATACCTTCGCCAATTATCCAGTGAGCACGTCAGCGGGGAGCGGATGGATACGCCCAAGTCCCGTGACCTGTGCCAGGAGCCGGCGCAATAAACCCGGCTCTGGCTTTTCCGGAAGGAGTTTGATCACTTCTTCCGCATAGGTAAGCCCCCGATAGTAGGTTTTGAGATCGAGCACGCTGGCGCTCGGGTCGATACCACGGCGAGCACGCACCAGGCGACGACTGAGGTTGACCATGAAGAAGGCCAGGTTCATCGCATGGGTAACGGCGGCTTCTTTCATCACCATGAAGTCTTCCAAGCCCCAGTACTGTTTGGCATCACGGAAGGTGAACTCGATTTGGAAGCGCAGTTGGTAATCGTCACGCAGGACATCCCAGGCCAGGCTGCGGTCGCTGCTGAACAGGTACACGTGCGCCTGCTTGCCGGTGGCCTGCTGACGCTTGACGATCACGACCACATTCAGCGCTTGGTCAAAGGTCTCGTGGCGGGCTTCGAGTTGATAGAGCCGCGTCTCCACGCCAGCTTCCACCGTCGTCTGTTTGAGGAAGCTTTCCGGGATGGTCGTCGGGTCGATTCGCTCACCATAGATCCGGCACGGGCCACGCCCGGCGTACGGGCCAGCATAGGGATAATACAGCGCCGAGTCGCTGCGCAGCTTGGAGATCAGCTGCAAGCCGAGCCGACGGGCCATCAGAACCGCGTTGTGGTTGCCGAAATGCCCATCCAGCACCAGATAGGTCAGCGTGAGCGATGTCCCGATGCGGCTCAGCAGGCTCTGGATCATGGTACTGATGCGCGTGTGCTCGGCATTCAGCGGCGCATCCGCCTTCGCCTGCGTGCTGCTGCCCTTCGGTCGCCCCGGTTTCCGCTTGGCGGCGGGCGCAGTCAGGGGTGGCACTTCTGCGGGCTCCCGCACAATCTGCGTAATCTGCACGGGGAAGGCTTGCCGTTCGCTGCAACTGACCAGCGCGAGCGCGAAGAGCGACACGCCCGGCACCGGTTTGCCAAAGATACTCGAAAAGAAGCGCTCCACGCCATAGGTCTCCGTGCCGGCTTTGGGTACGACACATTCATCGCCCACCAGCAGATAGCGCTCGCTCGGAGTAAGCAGGTGGGTGCGCACGAAGATCCAGAGGAGCGCTGCCCACGGCAAGGTGGTATGAAAGAAGCGCTGGATAGTGCGATAGCTGCCCCCCGTTCCCGCCCAGCGGGCCAGCCCCAGCATCGTGACTCGCCCCGTCATCGCCAGCATCGCCAGCACAATCCGGCTCAATTGCCGTACGGTGGTCATCGTCACCGCCGGATGGAGGCACTGCACCAGTGATAGAAGAGCGTCCATGGCTTTTGTGGTGTTTCCGTTGGTTGGGTTTGATCGCCCCAACGGTATCACAAAAGCCATGCGCGTCCCCGGTCAGTTTTGGTGAAGGTATTGTTCCATGTAAGCCAGTTGTTAGAGAAGCTGGGTGTCCGGTCAAGAACAGAGGCGATGGGGAGAGCGATTGTCCTTGGGCTCATTACACCCTCAGATGCGCCACCAGACGAGGCATAGCGGTGTCACATGTACACGGAACCGCTTACTTCCCGTTTTTACACGTATCTCGGCTGTACCCCATCAACTGTCCCAGGGCGTGGAGGCTCTGTACTAGGTCACGCCGCTGTCCTACCGGAATCTCGCCAACCTCCGCTCGACTGAACTCCTCCAACTTCCCCTGCAACGCCCGTACTTCGACCACGAGCGTCCCCACATCAAATGCGTTCACGACCAGCACCGCCGGTCGTTCCACTGCTGCAGCATCGACCCGCGTGCGTCCAGGAGGTGACACTGAC
>CAIWUD010000447.1 GCA_903915775.1 uncultured Chloroflexota bacterium
CTGAGGATCGGGGCAAGGATCGCGAGAAGGGTGACCAGGGCGATGATGATCAGCCCGGCAATACCAAGCGGATTGCGGCGCAGCGAGCGCAGAAACGCGAGATCGCGCCGTCGACGAAGCCTCTGGGCTGAACTGCCGAGAGCTGCTGGTGTGCTAGCCATAGCGGATCCGTGGGTCCACATAGCCGTAGAGCATATCAACGGCGAGATTGACCAGAATAAAGAGGGCCGACAGGAGGAGTACCGTACTCTGCACCACGGGGTAGTCACGATTGTAGATACCGCTGAGGAGGAAGAAGGCGACCCCGGGTAGGGCAAAGATCTGTTCGATAATGACTGACCCACCCATCAACGCACCGAACTGTACACCAATCACCGTCAACACCGGGATGAAGGCATTCTGGAGGGCGTGGCGAACCAACACCAACCGCTCCGCGAGACCCTTGGCGTACGCCGTACGGATGTAGTCCTGTCGCAATACCTCCAGCATTGAGGCGCGGGTCATGCGCATGATGATCGCCATTGGCTGCAGCCCCAGGAGGAGCGCTGGCACCACCACAATCTGCAGATTCTGCCCGAGATCCTCCCACGGCGACACCCACTTGAGGGGTGGTACCCAGCGGAAGACGGTCGAACTGATCAGCAAGAACATCGTGGCTAGCCAGAAGGCCGGAAATGAGAGCCCAATCAGGCCGAACAGGCGTGTCAAGAGATCTGAGGCCCCGTTACGCCGTACCGCCGATATGATACCGAGGGGAATGGCCACAATACAGGCAAAGAAGATAGCCATCACTGCCAACTGAATGGTCACCGGCATGCTGCGTAGTAGGCTCTCGCTAACGGGCAACCCCGTACGCATCGAGACCCCTGCATCACCGCGGACTAGCCCACCGACCCACTCACCATACTGGACAACCATCGGCTTATTGAGCCCCATACTCTCGCGGATCTGGTCGATCGTCTGCTGGCTGACCTGTGGATCACCACCGAAGAGAATATCAACGATGTCGCCCGGCAGCAGGCGTAGCAGTACGAAGACGATCAGCGATGTGCCGATCAAGGTGGGGATCACGAGCGCAAGGCGCTGAAGAAGGTATCTGCTCATGGTGTCATGACCGGGTGGAAGGTCTCATGTGCACGTGAACCGCTGGGAGCGCTCCGAGGGGAGAACTGGGAGGGCAGAGCCCTCCCAGAAGAACCTTGCACGACTAATGCCTACTTTGTACTGTTTCGTAAGATTGGCACAGATGCCCCCCTCCCAACCTCCCCCCGCTGGGGGGGAGGATTCCGGCTCCCTCCCCCAACGGGGGAGGGGTGGGATGGGGGTAAAAGGCGCTAACCCTGTGAAGCAATACACCTACTCGCTCACCGAGGTCGAACGCAGGGCGGGCCGGAAGGTGGTAAAGGCGACATAGTAGCCCTCTACCTCCTTACGAACTGCCGAGAAGCGGAGATCCTGGTAGAGGTAGATGTGTGGTGACTCATCGATCACGAGCCGCTGCACCGTATCGAAGGCCTCTTTGCGCTTGGCTGGATCGAGCGTCGCCATCCCGGCATCGTACGCTGCCTCGAGCTCGGCGTTCTGCCAAGCGGGGAACCAGTTATCCTTGGCAATACCGAGGCGACGGAAGTCGTTCACGTAGCCGTTCACGTCGGCACGCATCCCACGAGCGGTAAAGCACCAATCATACTCACCGTTGGTAACGCGCTGAGCAAAAGTACCAAATTCGATCTGCTCGATCTGCATATCGATGTTGATCTGCTTCAGCTGCTCCTGAACGACCACGGCATTGTCGTTGGCGTAGCCGGGGAAGGTCATCGCCGTGACCTGGAAGCCATCAGCGAAGCCCGCCTCCGCCATGAGTTGCTTGGCCTTCTCGACATTGACTGTGTAGAGTTGCTGCAACTCACTCTCCGCCAGAGGGTAGTTACCGTAGCCGGGTACCACTGGCCCTGTCAGTACCGCCTCACCCTCCATCACCTTGTCGATCACCTCCTGGCGATCGATCACCAGACTCACCGCCTGGCGCACCGCCTTGTTGTCCCAGGGCTTACCACCCTTGAGCGTGAACTGGATCACCTTGGGCGAAGAGAAGAGCCCCTTCTCAACCAGAATGTCCGGCTCGTTGGCTAGGCGGCGTGCACCCAGTGCCGATACGTCAGCCCCGTGAATATCGCCAGCGCGCAGTGCGGCGATACGGGCATCCTCTTCGGGGATGATCCGGTAGATCAGCTGATCGACCTTCGGCTCGTTGCTGTTCCAGTGCTCGGCGTAGCGCTCGTAGACGAGCTCAGAGTTCGGGGTGTAGCTGACCAACCGGAAGGGGCCGGTGCCAATCCCTTCGACCGCTGGGTTGACCAGGTTGGGCAGATCCTTGGGGAAGATCGAGGTGTAGCGCGACCAGGCGAAGAGGCCAGGGATGGTCGGATCAAGCTTCTTCATCTTGATCCGCACCGTGAGCGGATCGACCACCTCGACCATATCGAAGTTGGCAAAGAAGCCCGCGCCCGGGTTCTTCCCATCGTTCGGCGGCGTCATGATAGTGTCAAGCGAGTACTTCACATCATCGGCCGTCAGGGGCTGACCATTATGGAACTTGACACCGGAGCGCAGCTTGAAGATATAGGTCGTATCGTCGGGGTTCTCAAACGACTCGGCTAGGCCAGGCTGTACCTTGAGATCCTTGTCCCAGTAGAGGAGCGAGTCGTACATGAGCTCGCGTGCCTCGTAGTTGTACTGACCAGTTGTGTTGATTCCGTACGGCTCGATCGAGACGGGATCACCATTCATCGCCCAGGTCAGCACCGTGGGTGCCGGTGGTGCGGTAGGTGCTGGCACCGCGGTGGGTGCCGGTGCCGCGGTGGGTGCTGGCGCCGCGGTGGCCGCGGGCGCTGCGGTCGGTGCCGGTGCCGCGGGTGCTGCCGTTGGTGCTGCGGGCGGGGTGGCGCCACAGGCCTGCAGTACCATCAGACCACCACCGATGAACGATAGCCGGAGAAACTCACGACGGGTCGTCCGAGGTTGATCCTGAGCAGGATCGACGGGATTCTTTGTGTCCATGGGCTCAGCTCCTTACCAAGCAGATGGCATCTGACTACTACGCCGCCCAAGCATGCCGGACGGGTTGCAAGTGCCTGTTTGTGGAAGCGGGGGTACGAGAAGGGTTCGTGAGAAGATGCTACTCTTACCTCACTCCCTCAACCCAGTTGGCCCGCAGGGTGTCGCTTCACAAATGAGCATACACCAATCGAACGGTGCAACCCCTTGACGATAGCCACGCTTGCAAGCAAGGCAGCAGACTATCAGGACAATGTTCAGACATTATAGCGTCGTGGAGCCATAGTAGCAGAGGAGTTACCCCTTGTCAATAGATTGTCTGAATCTTGATTGACACGACTGTCCGATTCTGCTATAGTTGACCCAGGGCACTGCTCTATTGTCTGTATATTGTCCCTTTCGACACAGTGTTGTCCGGCATAGATGCACGGGGCGATTGGCATGAGCGAACCAAGTTCGACTCCAGCACACGAGCCACACGACTTACGGGCACACGATCTGGTGCGGCTCATTGAAGGACAGATCCGTACGGGTCTCTACAGCGCGGGAGCCCGCCTCCCGACTGTCCGTGAGCTAGCACAACGCTACCACGTCAATAAAAATACCGCCGCACGCGCCTATCAAACTCTCGAGCAGCGTGGCATCATTGACATGGCTCGCGGACGCGGCGCGTTTGTCACGGCTTTGCCATGGGACACCCTCGCTTGGCAGCAACGGGCTGAGCAACTGGTCCGCGATGCACGACAACATGGGGTCAATCGTGTTCAGCTCTTGAAGACTTTTGGCCAGCTCGTTGGGCAGATCTACGGCCAGGCTGCGCCACGGGCCCTGTTTATTGAGTGCAACCGTCAAGATCTCGAGACCCTTGGCAGTGAGTTGAGTACCATCACTGGGGTTACGCTCGATCTCATGCTCCTTGAGCATGCCATGCGTAACGCCGACTCGCTTGCTGCTCACTACGATCTACTGATTACGACCTTCCAACACCTCGGACAGCTGCGTCAGGCAATGCCAGCCACAGTGCGCGATCAGGTTGTGGGGGGTACACGTTACCCCAACCCACGACTCCCTGCTCGAGCTCGCTCGGCTCCATGTGACCACGTGCGCCCTCATCTGCGATACTCCCAGTACGATCGCGAGCCTGACCCACCTCATCTCGATCTACAACCCTGCCCTCCAGCTTACCCCTGCACTGATCGATGACCAGGCTCAGGTCGAACATGCAGTGGCACAGGCTGCAGCGATCGTCGTCACCCGCTCGTGTCGGCAGGCGCTCAGTAGCCTGATCCTTACCCAACCAGTCGTCACCGTCACCTTTACGATCGACCAGCAGTCGATCGATTTTTTGTGCAGTCGGATCCGCGAGCTCCAGGAGCTCCATGTCGGATGAGTTCAACCCACGATGGCCCGAGATGAGTGCTGTTGCCGAAGGCACTAGGGAGAGGAGATGGTATGTCTGCCGCCGAGAAGTATCTGTACGCTGATCTCACATGGCCCGAGGTGAACGATGCAGTGGCCATGGGCAAGGTGATCTTGCTCCCCATTGGCTCTACCGAGCAGCACGGTCCACACCTCCCCCTCGATGTCGATAACCTGCTCGCCACCAGCGTCTGCCTAGAGGCTGGGCGACGTCAGCCCGATCGCATCCTCGTTGCCCCTACCATACCCTACGGCTTTAATGTC
>CAIWUD010000448.1 GCA_903915775.1 uncultured Chloroflexota bacterium
AGAGTCGAGCCACCCACTTCTGGCACTATACCCTCTGGGATCTCGCTCACCTCTGCGCTGAGTTGGCACGAACCACACGTTTGACAGCGATTCGCCAGCGCATCACCGCACTGCACGCCAAACTCATTCAGGACGACCAGGCCGTGATCCTCAGTGAAGCCCACGCCGGGGCGGGTCTCGAACGCTGTGGTGGGATCAGCATTTACCTGCCCCCACCAGTGTTGACGCGCATCTCACCCTACTACGCAGAACTGACCTTCGCCAAGAGCAGTCGCTGGCTGGAGTTGCTGCGTGCCTACCATGCGGCAGCCTGAGGGGTCGACGATGGCGATTAGCCGCTACCGTGACTTTGTCCTTGTTGGCGATGATGTGCGGAAGAGTCGTGATGGGCTCGTCCATAGCTTCGTCGTCCGCGTGTTCGACTCGCCCGTTGGCCAAGGTGAGCAGAAGGAGCGGGTGACGCTGCCTGAAGATCTCATTCGCCAGATTCATCGCCTGGAGATGGGACAGTTCGACCAGGATGTTGGCCGCCAGATGAGGCTGGGGGAGTCACTGGCGGGGCTGCTGCTGCCACGCTACGCACGGCGCCTCTTCGGTGAGAGCCTACGGCGGCTGCGTAGCGGCGAGGGGTTGCGTCTGCGCTTGCGCCTGGCCGACGAACTCTCCGACATCCCATGGGAGTACATGTACATCCAGGATGCCCGTGGCGAGCGTACACCGAGCAGCTTTCTCGCCCTCGACCCCCAGATCTCGATTGTGCGCCACGAGGCCCTCGCCCTGCCCGGTGACTGGTTTGAAGCACCCGGTGCCCGCCGTATCGTCGTGGCCATGGCCACACCGCAACCGTACGATCGCTACCGCAAACTCGAAGCGCTCCCTCGCGAGCAGGCCCTGATTAAGGCAGCCCTGGCCGATCTTCCCGGTGTCGAGGCAGTCTTCTTGCCCGAGCAACTCCAGAACCTGGGCGATCAGATCAGTGGCGCAACTTTTGAAGCGGTGCTCATGGCCCTCACTGAGCGTACCGACATCCTCCACTTCAGTGGCCATGGCGAGTTCAGCGGCAGCCCAGGGCCTACCTTTGGCTGCAAGCTTGGGGTGGGCGGCCTGGTGCTCGCTGATGCGCGCAACCAGGCCTTCCCCATTGCCGCCGATCGTTTTGCTGAACTGCTGCGTGGACGTGGGGTGCGCCTGGTTGTGCTTGGTGCATGTGAAACGGGCCGCCGTGATGGACATAATCTCTGGAGTGGCGTTGCAGCAGCCATTCTGAAAGCTGGTATACCTGCAGTGGTGGCCATGCAGTTCAGCGTTCAAGATACCCTGGCTGCGGTCTTCAGCGGGGCGTTCTACCGCGCGCTCGTTGCGGGCCTGACGATTGATGAGGCGGTGAGTATCGGGCGGATCGCCATGCGTGGCGCTGCATCGGCCACGACCCCCGATTCGCGTGACTGGGGCGTGCCAGTGCTCTACCTGCGCGCAGCCGAAGGGCGTGTCTTCAACCCCGTGAGCGATGAGGCGGCGCGGCGCGCAGCCGAGCACTCCCTGGGACAGTTCCTGGAGTATCGATAGTCGCCACGTGTATTGCCTTATTTGGTACAGATACCCCCCTCCCAACCTCCCCCAGCGGGGGGAGGCTTCCGGCTCTCTCTCCCAATCGGGAAGGAGTGGGGCAAGATGTGCTCACTTACTCCACAGGTACGCGATGGGCGACAGAGTGTGGTATGCTACATGCACCGGTATCAGTGATCAACCGGTGCTGCTGCCTGCCCACGACCAGTCCGAGGAGTGTGACCATGCTACGCGAACGCTATGCCCATCAGATTGGTGGCCTGAAGGATGACCTACTGCGTATGGGCAGCATGGTCGAGCAGGCCCTGATTCATGCCCTGAAGGCCCTTGAGACTTGGGATACCACCATTGCTGCCCAGGTGATCAGCGACGACCGTCAGATTGATCAGGTCTGGCGTAGCCTTGAGGAGCGTATCATCACCCTGCTGGCTACCCAACAGCCGATTGTGGCAAGTGATCTACGCCTCTGCATGGTGGTTACCGCAATCGCCGGCGAACTCGAGCGTATCGGTGACTACGCTAACGCGATCGCTAAACGGGTGCGCTCAGCAACACGCCGTCCTGCCCTCCTGCTTCCCCCACCACAGATCCAAGAGATGGCCCGTCTCACCATCCAGATGGTCAATACGAGCCTCCAGGCCTTTCTGCTCCAGGACGCAAAACTCGCCCATAGCCTCACCACGAGTGATGAGCGCGTCGATGAACTGGAAGATCTCCTGCGTACCGAGATTATCGCTGCCGCAAAAGCCGATCTCACTCGTCTCGAAGCTGCTATCGATATGCTCGATATCATCCGTGCCCTTGAGCGTGCCGCCGATCGCGCAACGAACATTAGTGAGCGCGTGATCTACCTCGTCACCAATAGCGTCGAAACGATCAACTGATCCACCGGGGATCGTGTCGACTGCTCTCCTCGATCCGGACGCCTATATCGCCTCTAACCAGAGAAATTGGTAGGCGGTCAGGGTGAGCGTCGTCTCCGCACGTAACTCGATACCCGCGTTTAGATCACGAAACTGGTAACCAAGCCCGTGAAGCCGCAACTGGTTGGCACTCAACTGCTGCTTCGCCTCGCTGAAGTTCGCGATCACGAGGACCCGCTCACCCCGAAATTGCCGTACGTAGCCGAGCATCCCCGGGCTGCCTGTATCGAAGACCTGCAGGTCGTTCCCGACAAATGCGCGCTGGCTCTTCCGTAGCATGATCAGCCGTAGGATCTCCTGGTAGATATACCCCTCAGGTCTGGCCATCACGTCGCGCTGCTCTGCACGGGCCCAGTCGAAGGCAACCCGGTGCACCCAACGGCTGTCATGAGCACGGATCGGATCCTGCACATAGGTGTAGTCGTTCAATGTGGCTAGCTCATCGCCAATGTAAAGCAACGGAATGCCACCAGCGCTTAAGAGCACACTGAATAGGAGCAGAATCCGCCGTACCGCGAGATCGATGAAGATGGGATTCCCTTCATTCAACGCCTGCTCAAGCCCAGCCAGGGAAGCGAGGGTCCCACTCACCCGCGCATCCCCCGTCGTTGGGTTGGCCTGAAATGGTACCCCGCGGGCAAAAGAAGCTGGATGTTCACCAATGTAGAAGGCGTTGAGGAAGCGCCGATGGCCCCACGGATCGATCCCCAGGGCTTGTGCATCTCCATCGTCGAAGGTCCAACCAATATCGTCATGGACCCGTAGGTAGTTCACCCAGGCGCAGCCAGCCGGAATGGGCTGATGGAGCGCCAGGGAACGCGCCAGCAAGCGCACCTCGCGTGTTGCAAGGGCCTCCCAGCAGAGTGCCATGAAGAGCGGGTTGTAGGAGAGTTGTGCCTCCTGGGGACTGATGTACTTCGCGACCTCTTCAGGGTGGACAATCGCCTCTGATTTGAAGAGGAGCGCCGGGCAGACGATCCGCGTCAGTGCATTGTAGGCTTGAATGATCCAGTGCGCCTCGGGCTGGTTTTCACAATCCGTACCGGGGCGCTTCCAGATGAAGGCTACCGCATCCAGTCGCAAGACCTCCACCCCCTGGTTGGCCAGGAAGAGCAACTCCTCACCCATGGCACGAAAGACTGCCGGATTGGCGTAGTTAAGATCCCACTGGAAGCTGTTGAAGGTCGTCCAGACCCAACGGGCCAACCCTTCATCCCAGGTGAAACTCCCCCGTCGTACCGTGGGAAAGATCTCGCGGAGCGTGCGGTCATACTGATCGGGAATGCTCCGATCGGGGTAGAGGAGGTAGAAGCGCTCATACTCAACCTCACCAGCCCGCGCTCGCGCTACCCACGCATGCTCATTTGATGTATGGTTGAAGACGAAGTCGAGCGCCAGACTGATCCCTGCTTCACGTAACGTGTCGGCCAAATCGGCCAATTCGGCCATGGTGCCGATGGCGGGGTTGAGGGTACGATAGCTGCTGACTGCGTAGCCACCATCACTATTACCTGCGGGCGATAGGAAGAGCGGCATGAGATGCAGGTAGGTAATACCCAGATCCTTCAGATAGGGGAGCTTTGCACGTAGCCCTGCTAAACTACCGGCAAACAGGTCAACGTAGAGCACCGCGCCCACCATCGATTGATCCTGAAACCAGTCTGGATTCACCTCACGGGCCGCATCAAGGGTGCGTAGCGCCGGACGACGCGCAGCCCACGCCGCCGCTGCCGCCAACAACAGCTGCTCGAGGTGGTAGAAGAAGTCGTACTGCCACCCGTAGAGCTGCAGCAGCAGTGTGAAGAGCCGAGGCCATTCACGCTGGAGCCGCGCTTCAAAGCCGGCATAACCGGTCGGATCGGTCGCCCGAGCCTCTGTCAAAACTGCACGTACCCGTGGTAGCAGGCGCTCAAGCGACCGGGCAGCCTCCTCACGCATCCACTCTCGCTCACTCATGATGCTCCCTTGTAAGCCATATGGAACCGGTTCCATTATATTCTAGTTCAAGGCAAGTTTCAAATAAGCTACTTGTTTCTCGTAGGACCAAGGTTGGGTGAGCGTTGTTTGCAGAGGGCCGAGCCCTCTACTCCGCCCCGTTATCCTCCTCCTTTCAACTGCTCCACGAGGGCGATATAATCACTCATCGCAGCTTCACCGCTCATCCCTTTCAGCTTGGCCCAGGAGTCATACTTGAGCCGGCCCTGCATGTCGAGAATGCCCGGTCGTGCACCACTTACATCCCCAGAGTTGCTCTGCTTGTAGAGTGCGTAGAGCTTCAGTAGCTGATCATTCTCGGGTCGTTTACTAAGTTGCTGAACTTCACGTGCCGCCTGCTCAAAACGGGCCTTCAGATCACTCATGGTCTCCTCCTCGGGAGTAGAATCTCGGTAATATACAGTGCCGCCATACGCCACGCTCGTGCAACCCTGTACCCTCGTCAGCCATGCCTTAAGAAGCGATCTCTATGCTGCATAAGCTTATCATCCCCCTGCTCTCGCTCTTCTTCCTCACGGTGATGCCGATGACCTCCCCTCCAACCCACTCCCCAACCCCTGCGACCAGCATCGATCCGGGGCGTATCGGCATGGTCATCCGTGATCCCTGGTACGATCTGGGGAATGACCTGAATGACCCGACCTACCTCGATACCGTGGCCCAGGATCGGATGGGTGCCATGCTCGCCTCTGCTGGGGTGCGCTGGGTGCGCCTCGAGTTTATCATCAACGAGCAGGTTGGTTCGGTCGAGGCGAATCTCGCCCGCTACGACTACTTTATCGATACCGTTGCCCCACGCCACGGCCTGAAGATCCTCGGTCTCCTCGCCTTCGGCCTGATCACGAATGCCGATCCGCGTGACGCTAAATACGGCATGGTTGCACCCTACCAGAGTAGCAGCCACCCCCTCTACGGCTTCGGTCTGAATGACTACATCATCACCTGGCTCGATCGCGCCCTCCTGATCGCGAACCGCTACCAGCAGCGCATCCACGCCTACGAACTGCTCAACGAGCAGAACCGCCTGCCACCCGTAGCCGCGACACCCGGCCAGTCAGGCTTTGCCGGCGGCGAGGGTATTTCACCCGCCATCACGGCTAGCCTGCACACCAAGTTCTACCGCCTCTTCCGTGAAAATCGCTGCCGCTATGCACCAACCCTCGAACCCTCCTGGCGTGACGCGATCGACGTTATTATCGGTGGTCTTCATCCGCGGGGAAGTAGTAGCTACATCGCCCTCGATGGTGTGATCGCCACCCCTCCCGATATGAGTGATGCTGCCTATCTGGAGGCACTCTTTACCTCATCGGCCTTTCGCGGCTACCAGGGTGGGAGCTGTGCCCACTATCCCACCGATGGTATTGGCTACCATCCCTATCCGGTCGAGATTGTGGGTGTTGCCACCCTCGCTGATGTCAACGAGGAGTTGGCCCGCATGACCGTGCGCATCAATCTGCTGCGCACCCGCCTGACCGCTCTCGATGCGCAGGCAGGTGCCTCTCCCTTCTGGATTACCGAAATTGGCTATAACGTCGCCTACTCCAATCAGAACATGTCCGGCCAGGCGCTCTTTCTCCGCGAAACCTTCACCACCCTGGGCTCACGTAGTGATGTTGCCGTGATCTTCTGGTTTAAGTATGAGGATTTCCCCCCTGCCGACGGTTCCAATGCCCAACGCTGGGGTATCGTGCGCATTCCCTTTCAAGAGGATCCCCGCTGCCCCGGTGGAGCCTGCTACGCCCGCGGCGGTGAACCCAGCCTCGTTCGCCCAAGCTACATGGTACTGCGCGAAATCGCTGGTCTCCCAATCTACCGGATCCACCTGCCACTCGTAGCCCGTAACCTCCCGTAACTTGCTCCCTTCCCCCGAATGAGAAGAGGTACTACACTCACCCCACGCATATGCACGGTGATTCTGTGCTACACTAGGGCACGGCCTGTTCAAATCCTCACAAGCCTGCGTGTACCAAGGAGGTATGCCCATGAGCTGGCGCCAATCTGGCAGCTTTCGCCCAAAGAACTCATCCTCACAAGCTCCTCGTCCGAATAACGGTAGTGGTCCACCCCTCCTCGATCCCATACTCCAGATCATGATTGTCACTTCCCTCGTGGTGGGCCTTGTTGGCCTAGGCCTGATGGCCGCCTTTGGTGGTAGCCTTGGCCAGGGTGGCCAGTCCGTTGCACAGCCTGCCCAACCTGTGGCCCGTCCTACCGCCCCGCCCATGGCGACCGCCGCGCCAGCTGCTGCCAACCCCACCGCTGCTCCTGCTGCGCCAGCCACTATTCCGACCGAACCCCTGGGTCCTGCCCTCGCCACTGGTAGCGGTACCGCCATCACTATTGGTACTGATGCCGTTCAGCTCATCTTCGACCAGGCAAGTGTTCGCGCACCGAATGGCTTGATCACCCTGACTTTCCGTAATCTGGCCACTGCCGTGCAGCATAACTGGGTACTGGTGAATGGTGATGATAGCGTAGCCGAAGGTGTCAACAACGCTGCCCAGGAACAGTCACGGGCAACGCGCAATGCTGCCGGTGCGGTGCCCCCTGCAGATACTAGCGGGCTTCTGGTTGCCGCGCCGATGCTCGACCCCGGGCAGGATGTCACCTTCACCTTCCAGCCCCCGGGCCCGGGTAGCTACACCTTCATCTGTACCTTCCCCGGACACTACCTCGCCGGCATGAAGGGAACCTTGGTTATCGACTAGTAACTCCCGGAGCGAGGGCGTCTCGCCCTCGTAGCACCCCCCGTACGGGCAGCCCCCCGTCGCTGTTCCTATGTGGGAACGCCCAAGATCGCTTCTGTACCTACACAAGGGCTGGGAGAGATTTCTCTCCCAGCCCTTGTACCTTGCCTCAAGCCTGGTAATGGAGACTCAGGCTACAAGCCGCTGACGCTCGCGCAGCGGCACTCTGCGCCGGGCATAGTTGCGTGCCTGGGCAGCCAGAATATCCCACGTCATGCGTAGCTGAGTAACCCAGGGCGCCGGTGCCATCTGCTTGTGCATGTAGCTGTCAAAGGTCAGGCGCTGAACATCGGGGTTGCGACACATCTCGGTGAAAACCTCCATCTGTCGCTCGTTCCCGTAGCCCCACCACTGCAGCCAGCGCAGAAAGCGGTACATGGTTCCGTAGGTGCGCCACCAGGTGCGCTCATAGGCTCGTAGCTCCGTTGCCAGCGGACGATCGAGGCAACCAGCCAGCGTCTGAGCCGCCAACTGGCCACTCTTCATCGCCCAGTAGATCCCCTCACCAGACGTGTGCACCACCAGACCAGCAGCATCGCCCACGAGCATAGCCCGATCGAACACCATCTCCTTACGCGGCTCCATCGGCAGCGCATGGGCTTCACGCAGCAGGAGCCGACCGCCATCCAGTGCCGTACCCAGACGGTGCTTCAAATTCTGCAACAGCTCTTTTGCATGCACTGTATGCTGTGGCCCAGCCCCAATGCCAACAGCAATGTGGTCACGCTTTGGAAAGGCCCACGCATAGAGATCTGGGCTTACCTCCGTCCCCAGGTAGAGGTCGGCCGTCTCTTCCCAGCGGGCCATCTGATGTGCGGGGAGGGCGATCCGCTCCTGAATCGCGACCGCCCGCGGGAGGTTAGGCAGACCAAGCAGCTTCGCGGTCGGTGAGTAGGCACCATCAGCACCAATGACCGCATCAGCCTTGATCGTCTGCTCACTCCCATCGGCCATCGAACGATAACGCGCCGTTACCCCTGCTGCATCAATCTGCAACCCCACAAGCTGCCCATGGATGAGCTCTGCCCCACGCTCCTGGGCACGCGTACGCAGAAAACCGTCAAAGACTTCACGGCGCACCATCGCCACAAAATCATCACCAGTCGGGATGCTCCCCGCCACTGGTACCCGCGTCTCCTGACCTGAAGGTGATACAATCAGGCAACTCTTCACCTTCCGATCGATCAGGCTCTGGGGGAGATCAAACTCATGGAACGCAGCTGGAGGGACGGCGCCACCACATGGCTTGGCGCGCACCAACTCCTTCTCAATCATGACCGTCTCAATCCCCAACCCACGCAGCGTGATCGCGGCTGTTGCTCCGCCAACCGATGCACCGACGATCAAAACACGCTGACCCATCAGGACGCTCCTCTAGGTGGTTCTTCCACGCTGAAGCCTTCGGCACATGCCCCCAGCAACACGTTCGCCCCTACCCCGCGATCCCAATCGCCGCGGCAAGCATACCCCAAACAAAGAGCATGATCGCTGTAGCGTTAAAAAAGACCTCATTATGCTCGGGATCGCGAATAAAACGTATATTTGGAATACTCTGAGCTACGAGTAGTAGGGTAACAATGCTCGCAGCAACGGGATGGCCCCACCAGAAGAGGAGCAGAATCACCCCCAGCTGCGCTAGGCCCATGACCGTTACCACCATGCGCGCAGCAGTGGCCTTGCCATACTGCACCGGGATGGAACGAATGCCCATGCGCGCATCGCCCTTCATGCTCTTGAAATCGTTGACGGTCATGATCCCGTGAGCACCAAACGAGTAGAGCAGCGCAATAACGATGCTCGCCATGGTCAATCCACCAAAGGCCACATGGCCAGCCATCCAGGCGAGCCCCTCGTACGAGATGGCCACGAGAGCATTGCCGTACCAGCCGTTACGCTTGGCACGTAAAGGTTTCAGACTATAGGCCAGGGCGCAGATGAGGCCCAAGCCAACAAAGAGCGCAACCTGGCCGCCCAAGAAGAGGGCAATGATGGTGCCCAGCGTGGTCAGGATGGCCGTGAGAATGTAGACGTGGCGTAACGAGACCCGACCGGAGGGGATGAGTCGCTGTGGCTCGTTGATCGCATCAACCTCACGGTCGCAATAGTCGTTCACCACCTGCGACATGCCGGTCAAGATCGGTCCTGCCATGAAAAGCCCGATCGCCAGGCGTCCCAGTGGCTCAACCCCCCAACTGAGACCACCGCTTGCAATCGCCCCACAGAGAAACGCCCACGCCGGGGCAAACCAGGTCACTGGCTTCATCAGGGTGATCGAGTGGCGCAGCACCACTCGCAGACCGGCCTGAGGGCTCAGAGGGGTGGTGGTTGATGAAGAGATGAGACCCGGTCCTTTGGGGAGGTCACCCATGGTGTGCTCGTTTCTAGACTTCCAGGTCGGG
>CAIWUD010000449.1 GCA_903915775.1 uncultured Chloroflexota bacterium
CCCCGGTATCGCCCTGCTCATGGCTGCCGGTGACGCCTTCGAGGTCGATCAGCTCCATGCGCTCCAGGCAGAGGTCGCAGCGGAGGCGCCACATCCGGGCCTCGCGCCGCGGGTGCATCACGCTGGCTTTCAAACTAGGGGTAGCCGTACCCACGTGCTACCTACCCCGCTCGTCGATGCCCTCGACCGGTTCCGGCAGCCGTTGGCGCCCCGATTCATTCTAGTTCAGCCAAATCTGAAACCCACCTACTGCAACTCTCCCTGCTCATCGTAGCGGCCTTTGAGATCGTTCGGGCCACTACTTGGCGTCATCTTGACCTCGGTGACAAAGGCGGATCGCTCAACGATTGAGGCGGAAACCGGCGAGGTGACCAAGAAAAAGATGATCAGCGCAAACATCTTGGCGATGGTCAAGATATCACCGTAGTAGATGCCCACCCCAAACAGCAGGCCAATAATGCCGAGCGTTCCCGCCTTACCCGCTGCATGGCCGCGTGTGTAGATATCGGGCAGGCGGAGGAGTCCAAACGACGAGAGGAGCATAAAGATCACACCGATCAGGCAGAGGCCGAAGCAGATCCACTCCGTCAGTGTCATCAGTTGCCCCCTTTCTCGATATATCGCGCCAATGCCACGGTGCCAAGAAAGCCAAGTACGGCAACCACGAGGATGGCATCGACGAGGAGATCCTGGTCAACCACCACGGCGTAGAGGCCCATGAGTGCTACTGCGTGAACCATAACGAGGTCGAAGGCCAGGGCCCGATCGGGGATGCTTGGACCAATCAGGAGCCGAATGACGGTGAGCGCCATGGAGAGTGCGGTGAGCACCATCAGCCCAGTCATGAGGAGTTCAAAGAGTGTCATCGCCTCACCTGCTCAATACGATCGTGACCAGCGTACGGGAGGCGTGGAGGGCTTGGCCCTCCACAAAACCCCCAACCTAGCCTTGCTTCCGCCAGTTACCCACACCGATAGTTCATGGAAATAGCTCTATCACCCGACGCTCGAAGCTCTGCTTGATATCATCACGCAGCGCATCGGCATCCTGAATGTCGATACAGTGAACGTAGAGGGTATCGCGGTTGGTTGAAATATCGATGGAGATCGTCCCCGGTGTGAGCGTAATCAGGTTCGCGAGCAGGGTGATCCCGACTTCACTGCGCACATCTAGCGGCACCGCGATGATCCCGGGGTTGATATTCAGTCGCGGTCTGAGTAGGATCCGGGCCACATCGATATTTGCCTTAATGATACTCCAGAAGGCAAAGAGGATGAAACCCAACACCTTCCAGACAATCAACGGGTAGCGCCCAATATCTTGGTGGCGCCGGAATTTGGCCGTCTCGAGCAACTGTTCACGTAGTGCCACCTGGGCTATCGTGATCACGGCAAAGCCTAGACTAAAGCCGACCACAAAATCACTGAAGCTGAAGCTACGCTGGAGCACCATCCAGGTCAGGGCGAGAATAAAGTTGAGCGTGAGCATAGGGTCTTCCTCAAACTTGTGTACTGAAACGTAGCTCCTGCTAGCGCAGAGCAGCCTCAAATGCCGCCTCACACCCCTCGTCACCACAGACGCTGATCACATAGCCTGCCCAGTCGAAGAGTTGCTCCCCTGCGACGTTGGTGTAGTCTACGAGCATACCGGCCCCCAAGCCAAGGGCGAGACTAATGATCACCAGGGCTGCGCCTGGCAAGAGTAGGCCGGGTGTCACACGGGGCAGTTTGCTCATATCCCCATAGGCCTTCTTCCAGAAGACCTCATTCCAGATCTTCAGCATCGAGAAGAAGGTAAGAATGCCGGTGAAAGCAGCCACCCCGCTGATGAGGTAGGCCCCCTGGTTCACTCCTGCCTGGAGTAGGGCTACCTTCCCGAAGAAGCCACTCATGGGTGGAATACCGGCGAGCGAGAGGATACCCAGAAACCAGAAGATGGCCAGGGCTGGTTCACGCCGCGCCAGGCCCCCCATCTTCTTCAGATCACCAGTACCATAGATCTGCTCGGCAGCACCGCCAATGAAGAAGAGTGCCGTCTTCACAATCATCACGTGGGCGGTAAAGAGCAGACCAGCAGCTAGCCCTGCGGCACTGGCTAGGCCTAACCCCATGATCGCGTAGCCGATCTGGCTCACAATATGAAAGCTCAGAATGCGCCGCACATTCATCTGCGCCATCGCTCCAAACACGCCCACTAGCATGGTCAGCCCCGCAATCAGGAGAACGTAAGGCGCTAGTCGTGCAAGCTCGCCCTGGAAGACCTGCCCCAGGATGCGGTAGAGTGAGTAGGCCCCTACTTTGGTCAGCAAGCCGCTGAAGATGGCGGTAACCGCTGCTGGTGGTGTATGGTAGCTCGTCGGTAGCCAGAAGAAGAGGGGGAGAACAGCAGCTTTGCTACCGTAGGCAAAGAAGAAGAGACAGGCGATGGCGGTGACGATGCTTGGATTCTGTACCCTCTGCATACGCTCGGCCACGTGGGCCATGTTCAGTGTGCCCACCGTACCGTAGAGCATGCCGCACGCAATCAAGAAGGCGGTGCTACCAATCAGGTTGAGCACCACATACTTCAATCCCCCTTCGAGTTGCGGGCGTGAGCCGCCGAGGGTGATCAAGCCGAACGAAGCTAACAGCAGCACCTCAAACCAGACGTAGAGGTTGAAGATGTCTCCGGTGAGAAATGCCCCACTCACACCAAGCAGGAGGAGTAGGAGGAGCGGGTAGTAGTAGAAGTTCTCGTACCCGGGGTCGAGTGACGACAAACTGTAGATCACGGTGACCAGCATGAGCAGCGATGAGACACAGAGCATGATCGCGCTGGCCCCGTCGGCCACGAAGGTGATGCCGAAGGGGGCGATCCAGTTGCTGGCCTGGGTTACCTGACGCCCCTCGCTGCCGATGAGCCAGATAAGCCAGAGGCTGTAGCCCAAATTGAAGGTAATACTCATTAGCACGACGCCGCGTGCGAGCCACCTCCACTGCTGGTGGGTAAAGATGACCGCTAAAGCCGCCGCGAGGATGGGTGAGATGAGTGGGAGGAAGAGATGGTTTGCCATGAGCTCACAGCCTGTCTGTGTGTGCCATATCGTCGAGGTCGTCGCTCTGCACGGCCTGCGTAGCACGGTAGGCTAGGGCCATGATGAACGCCGTAAGCCCAAAGCTGATCACGATTGCAGTGAGGATCAGGGCTTGCACCAGGGGGTCGGTGGTTCCGGGCTCAGCAATTCCTGTGCTGCTATCGACGATTGGGAGTCCGGCACGCCGCACTCCGTCGCCCATCGTGAAGATGAGCAGATTGACGCCATGCGATAGCAGTACGAGTCCCAGAATCAACTTGACCACACTGCGGCGCAGCATGAGGTAGACTGCACCTGCAAAGAGGGTGCCGATGGCAATCGCCAGGAGAAGGATCATCGGTGAGCTCCTGAAGATAGGGTGCGGTTCCATGTTGGCGGCGCCGATAGTCTGCTGTTACGACAGCTGGAGTGGTGAGCGCAGCTCACCACTACACCTGGGGGGCACCACCCTCTTGATCGTCTGCCATAGCGAGCGGAAAGAGCTCCGGCTCTTCGGCGAGGAGCAGGGCTATTTTGGTTGTGACGGCAATCACCGTTAAGAAGACCCCGAGATCGAAGATGACAGGTGTACCAATCTTTCCAATTCCTGGAATAGGCTCAGGAATCCAGAAGGCGGTCATGTAGGGGAGGTCTGCAACGAGTGCCGGTAGACCAAACATGGCGGCCACCAGGATGCCCACGCCCGCCAGGATGAGGTAGTTGATTTTGATGATACCGCGGGCCTCTTGTGGCCCAAATGCGATCATCTGGAGGATGATTGCCGACGCGGCCACCAATCCACCGATAAAGCCACCACCCGGCATGTTGTGTCCACGCAGCAACATGAAGACCGAGAGGAGCAGTAGGATCGGCAGCATGAGTCTGGCAACTACCCGCAAGATGATCGATTCGTAGCTCACCTGCTTCTGCATCAGGCCTCCTCTCTCGAACTGCCCGCTGTGGGGACGGGGGCAGCGTGACTGCCGTTGCTCGTTGCACCGGGAAGGGGTCTCTGTTGCTCGTTTCCACTCAGTGGAAGGGCATTGCGCTGGGTGCGGAAGCGTAGGAGCCCATAGATTGAGAGCAGTGCGATGAAGAGCACCGTGATCTCGCCCATGGTGTCCAGGCCACGAAAGTCGACCAGGATGACGTTGACGACATTGGCCCCCTTGCCGCCAGCGAGGCTATTCTCGAGAAAGTAGGGTGCTAAGGGTGGGAACATCGTACTTGGTGCCGTTGCGAGCACCAGGCCGGTCATGAGCATGCCGAACAGGATGGCAATCCCCGCATCACGCCAACGTACCCAGGCGGGCGAGAAGCTGCGGAAGCGGGCTGGTAGCACCGAGAAGAGGAAGAGCAGGAAGACGGTCGAGAGCACCTCGATCAGCAGTTGGGTGAGGGCGAGGTCAGCTGCGCTAAAGAGTACAAAGAGCAGTGATACCATCGCTCCAACGCTGCTCACGGCGATAATAGCGCCTAGCCGCGAACGCGCCATGATCGTCGCGATAATCCCAACCGGGATCAGACTGACGACGACAATCTCGTGGAACTGCAGTTCCGCATCGTAGGGTATGCGCATCTCGTCGAGACCGTAGGCGAGAAAAGGTAAGCCAACGAAGAGCAGGAAGCTCAGCAGAGAGTAGAGGATGTAGGTGCGCATCCGTCCGGACTGCAACGTACGGGTCATCCATGTCGCCAGCGCCAGCATCCGATCAATGAAATGGTCGAAGAGCTCTGCCCCACTGACCGTAGCGATCACGCGGTGAGCGGCAAGCCGCTGCTCTTGGGTTGCCAGGAGCGTGCCTAGGGCAATTGCCCCAAGGCTGAGCAGGAGGGCGAGGTTCACCTCTTTGTAGAGGTAGAGCTCGAAGCTGAAGCGCTCTCCATAGACTGCCGCTGCTGCCGGGCTGAGTAGGCTACTTACTGCAGGGAGTAGACCCAGGGGGAGCAGGAGCGAAAGGAGGGCCGGGATGGCCGGGCTGAGCAACATTGCGGGCTTCGGGTCGTGAACGTGGCGGGTGAGCAACTCGGGAGTGGGAGCCCCCAGGAAGCTCTGCTTGAAGAGGCGCCACGCTGCAACAATATAACCGAGCGCCGCCAGGAGCACCGCCATGAGCCCGAGGGTTGGCCAGGGCGCTGGGAGCGTACTCTCCAGAGCTGCCTTCAGTGCCCACTCCTTCGCCACAAAGCCGAGCAAGATGGGGATACCCATCTGCGACAGGAGGGCAACTGTCACTATGGCCATGGTCACAGGCATGGTATGACGCAGACCACCCAAGCGGTTGAGATCGCGGGTTCCGGTCTCGTGGTCAATAATTCCGGCCGTCATGAAGAGCGCCGACTTGTAGAGGGCATGAGCCAGGATGAGGGTGACGAGCGCCTCACTCCCATACTTGCCACCCAGCCCAATCATCAGTACGAGCCCACCAAGCTGGCTGAGGGTCGTGTAGGCCAGCAGCGCTTTGATATCATTCTGGCGGAACGCGACAATTGCACCAAAGACGAAGGTGAACCCCCCCACACTGATCAACGTGTAGTTCCAGAGCGGTGTTTCACCCAAGCCGGGCGCCAGGCGGGCTAAGAGGTAGACACCAGCCTTGACCATTGTTGCCGAGTGGAGGAATGCACTTGCGGGGGTTGGTGCCTGCATCGCCCCCGGGAGCCAGAAGTGAAAGGGGAATTGGGCCGATTTGGTGAAAGCCCCCAGGAAGATGAGCCAGAGTGCCGGTCCGTAGAGCGCCGTCTGCTTGATCTGGTCACCCGCCGCCAACATCGCATCAAGGTTGTAGGCCTGATTGACCGGTACACCTACCTGTTGCGCTGCTGCTCCAAGCAAAAGCAGACCGACCAGCAGGGCAAGCCCACCGAAGCCGGTAACTAGCAGCGACTGCTGCGCACCGCGCCGCGCATCGGGGTAGTCGTGCTTGTAGCCGATCAGTAGGTAGCTGGTGACTGAGGTGAGCTCCCAGAAGACGAACATGGTGAGCACATTACCGGCCAGCACCAGACCGAGCATCGCGCCCATGAAGAGGAGCATGTAGACCAGGAAGCGTCCTAAGCCGACATCCTTCTCCATGTACGCACCGGCATACCCGACGATCAACGTACCGATACCACTGATGATCAGGGCGAAGAGCAGGCTTAGCCCATCAAGGCTGAAGCGTAACTCAAGCCCCATTGCCGGAACCCAAGGTATCGCCTCAACAATGGAACCGCCATCGGTGATGACCGGGATCTGGGCGCAGAGTGCCGCGAAGATGATGAGCGGCAGGATCGCTAATCCCCAACCGGCTAGCACCCTTGGCTCACGACGGGCCAGTAGCCCCATGGGCGAGGTGGCAAACGCGAAGAGTACTATGAGTAGTAGCATAGTGCGTCCCTATGGGTCTGCTCTATCGAGCAACCCTGCTCCATCACCTCTGTCTGTGGGGCGGCCAGCATCGGCTACACGCTACTACCGATGCTCACGGGTATCGCTCAGTGGACACTAAATTATACTATACTTGGGCAGGTTGAATCAGCGGGTAACTGTTCACGTCTCCCCTGGTGAAACCAAAGTTGAGTTGCGTTTTTCTGTGAAGGGCTTCGCCCTCCACACCTCCCCAGGGGCCGGTCACGCTGGCGCTGCCAACATTACCTAACGCAGTTCACCCTGGATCTCGCGATAACTATTAGTAAACCAGCGCGTAACCGATCGGTAGCGATCCTCGGGGCCGAAGAGTAGTCCACTAATCGCACTTGCTGGTTCGTCAAACCCCGTTCCGCCGAGGCTCGGATCGCTGGTAAAGCGGTAGAGCGGCTGGTAGAGGGTAATGCTCGGTACGAGCTCGGTCCAGCGCTGTTGGAACGCCGCGTAGTCGCTGCTGCGGGCAGCAAGTTCACTCTCCTGGTGGGCGTTCTCTAGCAGTTGATCGATCAGTTCGTCACGTAGGCCGGTGTAGTTCAGGCTGCTGCCCGAGTACCAGAGGGCAAAGGGGTCTGGATCGGGGCCTAGACGGGCCCAACTATGGATCGCCATGTCGAAGCTGCCACGGCGGAGCTGGGTAATCAGTTGGGGCGACTCCAGTTCACGCACAGTGACGGTAATGCCCAGTTCACCCCACTGGCGCACGACCTCATCAGCGGCAGCACGGCGGCGCACTTCACTATCCACCAGGAGTTCAAAGGACAGGGGGAGGCCCTCACGAGTCTGGCGGCCGTCGCTCCCCCGTACATAGCCAAGTTCCTCCAGGATGCGTTCGGCAGCATCACGATCGGGTGTATACCAACTCACCTCGGGGCTGAATGCCCATGAGCCCGGCAGAATGGGGGTATCGATGGGACGAGCCGTTTCCGCCAGTGCTCGGGTGATCAGTTCATCCTTGTTCAGGCCGTGGGCAAGAGCTTGCCGTAGACGCTGATCAGCGAGCGAACTGCGGCGCAGATTGAAGCTCAGTACGGTATACTCGTCCAAGGGTACCGAAGGTGCACTCAGACCGGCGGGTGGGTTGAGACCAGCATGCTCGAGGCGGAGGCGTTCACCGAAGGCGGTGGTATCACCACGGCTCAGCGCAGCAAGGGCGGTTTCGCGCGTAGTAACGAAGCGCAGTTCGATCTGTTCAATGAACGGTCGCCCATCAAAGTAGCGCTGGTTGGCAGCGAGAATAGCCCGTTCATCACGCAGCTCCACGAGACGGTACGGTCCTGTACCAATGAGTTGACTGGCATACGCGCTCTCGAGCCAACGCTCGGGTGGAATGGAGGCCAGGAGGTGGGCTGGTAGGATGCGGATACGCGCTAGGCTGGGGAAACTGGCCAGTGGCTCGTTCAGAGTTACCCGTACGGTTGCTTCATCGATACGATCAACCAGGAGATCTTGCCAAAAGGCGGTTAGGGCGGGATCACCTGGCTGCTCAAGTACCTGGAGCGTGCGTAGGGTGAAGAGCACATCGTCGGCTCCGAACGGTTGACCATCGTGCCAGACGATGTCACGGCGCAGCCGAAAGATGTAGCTCGTTCCGGTGGGATCGACCTCATAGCTGCTTGCCAGTGCCGGCTCAATGAGCCCATCAGCACCAATGCGTAGGAGGCCATCGTAGAGCAGCGTGGCCAGATCACGGCCCACCGGGTCCGCAACGGGATCGTTGAGGAGTGGAATGGGCTTCTGCGGTGTACCGGTGACCGACTCGATGTAGGTACCGCCCACCAGTGGACTGGAGATGGCAGCTGTGCTTACCGCAAGTCGCCCAAGTAGTCCACCAATCAGGAGGGTGCTTAGGGCCGCGATGACTATCTGCCAACGAATACGACGAGCCATAGCAGCTGTTCTTTAGGTGCCTGGCGTGTGGAGATCGTGAAGTGCACAGCTCTCCACGAAACACTAACCCAACATTGGTGAGGTTACACTGTCACGCCGGCGCAGCCGAAACCGAAACACACCTTACGCGAAGATCGGGAGACTCGCGACGAGTGCCAGGACGAGGAAGATGACGCCGAGGGCGATCGTTGCCTGGTGCATCGTCTTCTCCAGACCACGACGAGTACGGTAGATCGAACTCGTGTCACGGTTCGCCATGCCAGCGGAGCGTGCCTGGAGGACAACCAGAACAATGAGTACGACGCTGATGATGAGTAGTGCAATATAGAGCGCTAGTTCCACCTGCTTTTCCTTGTGCTGCAACCTTCGTGTGTGGGATGTTTCAGTATCGGCTCTCCGCACCTGACTGTTCGCTGTCGCCACCCGCGCTAGGGCTGCAGTGGCTGAAGGCCTGTAGATGTCTATGTCAGGATTACTAGCCCCCGCGAGGGGACTAGTGTTGGGTGCTTTGTTCCCAAACCGCGCCAGGGTCCGAAATATGCTCAGCTAAGTATACCATAGTTCGTTTATCGGTAACTGTGCCCCCCTTCCCCCGGGTGGCGGGAGTAGCCCCCCACTGGTCACGCTGATGACCATACCTTACCCCTGAGGGTGTGCTCTAAAGATATGGTATGCTTCAGGTGCGGGTGGGGCACGTCTACCCTAGTTCCACGCACGGACCATTCCCAAGGAGAGAGGGAGCTTTCTGATGAAACTGCGCCAACGTCTCCAGCCAAAGAAACTGATTAATCTTCTCCGTGACGATCTGTCGTCGCCCGCGAGCCAGCCAACCGCTGACACTTCTCAGCCCGAGGTTGAGGGGTTACGCCCGACCCAGATAGATGGCCGTGTCACTTTGCGCACTCAGCAACTCCAGCGCAATATTCGCGAGCTCCAGGAGGCTGCGGCTAGCTCACCAGTAGCACCGGTTTTGACTGAGCGCTACGAGCAGTTGCGGGGCACGTTAGAACCACTCGCGCCGGAGCTCCAGGAGCGGCTGCGTGGTGCTGGCACTCATCTTCAGGGGTTGCTCAAATGGCAGTCAGCCTCCGAGCTCGCTGCGGCAGCGCAGACGTCACGCCACCCTGATCCGTTGCGCAAACTCTTTGCGCAACAACAAGAGAACCCACTGGTACAGAAGGGTCTGCAGCAGCTGCAGACCGTGACGGAGCCCCTCGCGAAACCGGCTGCAGCTACCTTCTACCGCCTCTCGCTGGAAGAGAAGGCGACGGTCATTGCTGACCGGACGCTACCGGTGATGCTGACCGGAAGTGGCTTGGCGCTGCTTACCGCTGGCCCTATTGGGGCCGTTGCGATGATTGGCACGAACTACACCCTCACCCTCCTCGATCTCGTCGATTCCATGCGTGCAAACCTGGATCAGAACTACAAGACCTCAGTCGCCCTAAGCCTATTGGCGGCTGGGGGGGGGTGCTCTTCTTCCACACAGGCTTCTTGGTGACTGAAGTGATCTATATGGCTTCGGTTGCTGCAGCGGTCGCGATCGCTAACAAAAAGATACCCTCTCCACCACAGAGGTAGGCCATGGCCTTCGCCGGTTTTTCCACAGACAATCTAGTGGGCCTACCACCCGAGCTCTTCAGCGACGTGATCCCGCACATCACGCTGCCCAGTGAACTGAAGGTGACCCTCCAGATCTTCTACCGTCTGAGTCGCCAACGCATGCGACCGAAGCGTCTGAGTTGGGATGAACTGGCTGCTGACCAGCTGTTGCAGCGCTCACTGCGCACTATCAGTAGCTTACGTCCCCTCGAAGAGCTTCTGGCCGAGGGGCTCGATGCAGCCCTGCGTCGTCGAACGTTGCTCCACCTGACGTTGCCCGCTGATGGTCGGGTTGGTAACTGGTACCTGGTGAATACTGCAGCCAACCAGGTCTGGGTGCAGCGCCTGGGTGCAGCTCAGCTGGTGCTGAGCCCCCCCAGCGAACTGGTTGAACGTCCGTCACTCCTGAGCCTCTACGAGCAGAATATTGGTCTGGTTACCCCGATGCTGGTCGAAGAGTTGCGTGAGGCTGAGGAGCGCTACCCGCGACCCTGGATCGAAGAGGCAATACGCGAGGCGGTACGTGCCAATGCACGCTCATGGCGTTATATCCGGAAAGTGCTGGAGAGGTGGGCTGCCCATGGCAGACAGCATGCGCCCAATCAGGCCGAACGACCTATCGATATCGACAAGTACACCAGCGGCCAGTTCAGCGGACTCTTCCGCCGAGGCAGTGATGAGGGTGAGCTCTAGTACGGAGTCTTGTAGCTACTGTCGTGGTGCAGGCTACTACCTGCTGGAGGTGCCCTACGGCCACCCCGACTTTGGCCAGTTGATGACCTGCCAGTGCCGCGCCGCCGAGAAGCAGCAGCAGCGGCGCCAACGTCTGCTGGAGATGAGCAACCTCGGACCCTTCCAGGAGAAGACGTTTGAGAACTTCGACGCTCGCGTCGCTGGTGTTGGTCGTGCCCATACACGGGCGCTCAATTTTGCCCGCCAACCCCAGGGTTGGCTCATCCTCATGGGGAACTATGGTTGTGGGAAGACCCATCTCGCCGCAGCAATTGCGAATGAGGTGCTCCAACACCACATGTTTACCGTTCTCTTCGCGGTGGTACCCGACCTACTCGACCATCTGCGCGGTACCTTTGGACCAAGTAGTGAGGTGGCCTATGATGAGCGCTTTGAGCAGATCCGTAGTGCCCACCTGCTCATTCTGGATGATTTTGGTACGGAGAATGCTACCCCCTGGGCACGCGAAAAGCTCTATCAACTCTTCAACCACCGTTATAACTATCGCCTACCAACCGTGATCACGAGTAACCGTGATCCGAAAGATATCGACCCCCGTATCTTCTCACGCATGAGCGATCGCGAGCTCTGTGATGAGATCACGATCATCGATGCCGGCGACTACCGCCGGATCTTGCCCAGCCAACGCGTGGAGCAGCGACGGCAGGATCATAGCCGCCGTAAGCTGCGACGCGAGAGCGGATCGTAACACGCTGCTGGTACAATGGAGTGGTCCGCGATTCAAGCCTTGCCTTTGTTAGGGAAGTTCATGCAGAAACAGTTCCTCTCAGCAGCCGATCTCTCGCGTGATGAGGCTGAGGCGCTCCTCAGCCGTGCTGCCCTGCTCAAACAGGAGTGGCGGGCCACGGGCGGTCTCCACGCCGGTGCGCCACTGCGCGGTAAAACGCTCGCGATGGTCTTCGAGAAGCCCTCCCTCCGAACCCGCGTTGCCTTTGAGGCTGGGATAACTCAACTCGGGGGGCACGGCTCCTACCTCTCGGCTAACGATATCGATATGGGCGGTCGCGAGAGTGTCCCTGATGTCGCCCGCAACCTGAGCCGTTGGGTGCAGGTGATCGCGGCACGAGTTTTTAAGCACACTACCGTCGAGACGCTCGCACGCTACGCCGACGTTCCGGTCATCAATGCGCTTTCCGATCGCGAACATCCCTGCCAGGCCCTCGCCGATCTGCTGACGCTACGTGAGCAGTTCGGGCGCTTGCAGGGTCTACGTCTCGCCTACCTAGGGGATGGGAACAATGTCTGCCATTCACTCATGCTGCTCGGGGCAACCCTAGGGGTGAGTGTTGCCGTAGCCTGTCCGCCCGACTATCGACCCGATCCCGACATCTTGGTTCAGGCAGAGCAACTTGCCACGGAAAGTGATGCAACTATCAGCGTTACCTCGGTGCCGAGTGAAGCGGTTGCGCAGGCTCACGCCCTCTACACCGATGTCTGGGCCTCTATGGGCCAAGAGCATGAAGCGGCCCGGCGCCGCCCCGTCTTTCAACCCTACCAGGTCAACAGGAGCCTCATGAACCAGGCAGCCC
>CAIWUD010000450.1 GCA_903915775.1 uncultured Chloroflexota bacterium
AGCCCAGGCTACAATGCTGGCCTCATGCCAAGCAGCTACGCTGAAAGCTTACGACCCGAGCAGATCGATGCCCTGATCAGCTTCATGCTCACCCTGGAGTAGATCGCGCTCTGGCAGCGTATCTTTTCTCCTCCTCATACGGTGTATGAAGAGAGGCTTGAACGTACCTGTTCACACTCCCGCCGGAGCGAGGGCGTCTCGCCCTCGTGGTGCACCCCGTATAGGCAATCCAGCGTGGTTGCCCCACCGGCGGCTTCCCCCAAAAGTGAACAGTCACGCCCTCTTTTTGTAGCAGGCAGGAGTAGTGGCATGATCGCCCGAGTCTATAGCTGCGCGGTAATTGGGCTAGAAGGTCTCCTGGTGGAGGTAGAGGTGGACATCGCTCAAGGTCTCCCCTCGTTTACGGTGGTAGGTCTGGGTGATGCGGCGGTGCAAGAGAGCCGTGAGCGCGTGCGTGCTGCGGTACGCAACTCTGGGCTGAGTTTCCCCTTCAAGCGCCTGACCGTCAACCTAGCCCCTGCCGATCTGCGCAAAGAGGGGCCGGCGTACGATCTCCCAATTGCGGTCGGCCTGCTCCTAGCCTCCGAACAGATTGCCGGCAGCACCGAGGGTGCTATTTTTATCGGCGAACTGGGCCTCGATGGCACTCTGCGCCACACGGATGGCGTGCTGCCGATGGCTGCAGTGGCCCGTGAGCATGGTGCTACTACCGTCTACCTACCAGCCGAAGATGCGGCCGAAGCGGCCCTGGTGTCCGGGCTGACCGTCGTACCCGTGCCATCGCTCCGCGCTCTGGCAGCCCACATCAGTGGTGAGCAGTTGTTACCGGCCTACGGCGCCGGGGCGCACCTGGGTGGCGGCGAGCCAAGTTTCCCCATCGACTTTCAGGATGTGAAGGGTCAGGAGCATGTCAAGCGTGCCCTGGAGGTTGCCGCAGCTGGTGCTCACAACGTGCTCCTCTACGGTACCCCCGGTGCCGGCAAAACCATGCTCGCCCGCGCACTCCTCTCGGTACTACCTCCAATGGATCTTGAGGAGGCCTTGGAGGTCACGAAGATCTACAGCGTCTGCGGCCAACTCCCCAAAGAGATGCCGCTGGTGCGGCGCCGTCCCTTCTGTGCGCCACACCACACCACCTCAATAGCGGGACTCGTAGGTGGGGGCGCTGGACGGGCGCGTCCAGGTATGGTCAGCATGGCGCACCGCGGCGTTCTCTTCCTCGATGAACTGCCCGAGTTTGGTGCGAAGCTGGAAGTTTTGCGCCAACCCCTTGAGGATCGTGTCGTCACCCTGAGCCGCGCCAACAGTAGTATCACCTACCCCGCCGCTTTTATGCTCGTGGCGGCGCAGAATCCCTGCCCATGCGGCTGGCATGGCGATCCCGATCGCGAGTGTAGCTGCAGCCCGGCCCTCGTCAGCCGTTACCAGAAGCGCGTCTCAGGACCGCTCCTCGATCGTATCGATATCCACGTTGAGGTACCACGGGTCAACTATGAAAAGCTGAGTTCGGAGCGATTGGGTGAACCATCGGGGGCCATTCGCACCCGGGTGAGCGCGGCACGCCAGCGTCAACGGGCCCGTGCCGCTGCATCGAGCCATACCATCGTCAACGCCGAACTAGGCCCCAGTGAGCTCCGTCGCCACTGCCAACTCGATGCTGCTGGCCAGAGCCTGATGAAGGCTGCAGTGCGCCAACTCAACCTCTCCGCACGCGGCTACCATCGGGTACTCAAACTGGCCCGTACCATTGCCGATCTCGCCGGTAACGAGCAGATCGGCCCAGTGCATCTTGCTGAGGCCATTCAGTACCGCCCACGGCGGGTAGAGTGACCGTTGGGGTGAGCTGTTCACCCTTCTCTCGGAGCAAAGGTGTCTCGTCCTCGTGGCACCCCGGTACGCCCCCCCCGTGGTTGCCCCGATTGTGAACAGCTACCCTCACCCCACCTTGGTTCCGCCAGGGGAAGCATGAATAGTGACAAGCAAAAGTAGCATCCATTCTCTCAGCGAGCTTCAGCAGATCTTCATTGACAACGGTATAGCTCTCCGGTTATAGTTGCACAGTTGTGTACTCTCCTTGCTAGTATTTGGCATGGTTTCAGGAGGTAGCGGTGTCGATGAAGCGCACCTCTCCGATTGGTTCGTCGGCAGCCTCTCCAGAAGAGGAGTCGTACGGCACCACAGCTCTTCCCGACAGTGGTGACTGGATGTCAGCACCGAGCGGTCGTCGTGTTACACGTCGGCCGAAACCGCATCGCCACACTGGTTGGCTCTGGATGGCTCTCCTCAGTCTATTCCTGGTCGCTATCATCGCGGCCGGGGTGGGGCTCTACGCCCTGGATCGGAGCTATGCTGGGCGGATCTATCCAAACGTGACTATTCGTGGCATCGATGTGGGGACACTGAGCGCCCCCGAGGCAGCTCAGCAGCTCATGGAGCAACTAGCTCCGTTCGTTAATCAACCGCTGACCCTCACCTACGTCAATCAGAGCTGGACCCCAACCCTCAGCGATCTCGGTGTCAGGATCGAGGTCGAGCGGGCCGTAACGGGTGCGCTGAGTGCTGGCCGTGGTCACGGGTTCATCCAGAATCTGCGCGATGTGTTTGACATCTATCAGCATGGGCTTGAGCTTCCACTCCACCTTACTGTTGATGAGACGGTCATGCAGCGCTATCTCCTCCAGCGTGTGGAGGAGGTGGAACGCCCTGCAGTTGATGCACAGTTGGCACTGAACGATGCAACCGTTGCCACCGCACCGGCAGTCATGGGGCGCCAGGTGCTCGTTCAGGAGACCCTCTACGAGATGAGCGCCGCCATGCAGGATTTGATGCCGCAGACGGTTGCACTGCGTACCCGTCAGGTGCAGCCGCAAGTCAGCGACAGTGCAGTGACTGAAGCGCAGACCCAGGTGAACGCGATCCTAGCTGGACCACTCACCGTCAATGTGGAAGGTCTCCCCGATAGCGTTACCTGGGATGTGTCTGAGCTCGCTACCTTTGTGCGTATTCAACGTGTTGCTGCTACGCCGAGCGATCGTCTGCTCGTCAGCATCGATACCGATGCTATTCAGGAGCGGATTGCCACTATTGCTGATGCCACCGAGATCAAAGGTGAGCAGCCGCGGGTTGATTGGAACGGTGGCGATCTCCGCATCTTGGAGGAGGGTACCACCGGGCTACGGGTTGATGAGGCTGTTGCTAAGAAGTTGGTACTCAGCGCCCTTGCCGCGCCATCAGATCAGCGCACACTCACGCTGCCGATGGTTACCATACCCCCACCAGTGACAACTGAGACGCTCGGTCAGCTCGGGATACGTGACCTCATCTCGGTTGGACGTAGTGACTTCTCCGGTTCAGCGAGCTACCGAATCACTAATATTCAGGCCGGTATGCGCCTGCTCAACGGCGTCCTGGTGGCCCCCAACGAAGAGTTCTCGTTCAACGATACCATCGGCCAGATTGATGGTTCGAACGGCTTTGTCGAGGGGTATGCGATCGTCCGCAACCGTACACAGCTCGAGTGGGGTGGCGGGATCTGTCAGGACTCGACCACGATGTTCCGTGCCGCTTTCTGGGCTGGGCTCCCGATCACCGAGCGCTGGGGCCACTCGTTCTACATTAGCTGGTACAACAAGTACGCCTTTGGTGAAAATCGCCATGGCCCGGGTATGGATGCAGCGATCTTCACCGGTGCGCTCGACTTTAAGTTCCTCAATGATACCGGCAACTGGCTGCTCATCCAGACCATGGTTGATACGAATCGCTCCCTCGCTGAGGTGCGTATCTATGGCACGAACGATGGACGTACCGTATCACTTGTCGGTCCGAAAACCTTCGATGTCGTGCCCGCACCAACCGAGCCAGTCTATGTGGCTGAGCCCTCGCGCCCCCCTGGGAACATGCGCCAAAGTGATACCGCTCGTGATGGTATGACGATTGAGTTCACCCGGGTGGTCGAGCGTGCCGGTCAGGTTGTGGAGTCACGGCTCTTCCAGACCAAGTTTAAGCCCTGGCCCAATATCTTCGAGGTGAATCCCGTGGATCTTGGGCCTGATGGCAAACCTCTGCCTACAGCCACACCGGTACCCACACCAGATCCGAACGCCACCCCGGTACCGACGCCAGGGCTGGATGCGGGTGGCTAAGTCGGGCGTAGTTTAGCTCAGCATGACCAGCCTCCGGAGAGGTGGGGAGAGCTTTGCCATCCACAAAAAACCCAACCCATCCCTGCTCCCGCCAGGCAGAAGTGTGAACAGTCACGGACGAACCTCGAGCTCGCCAACTAGGGCTAGATCACCGATGCCCTGGCCCAACGCATCCCAGACCTGTTGGCGTCGACTGCCTGCCTCTGGCAGGTAGAGGCCAACTCGTAGTTGGTAGCTCCCTGCAGGGAGATCGGCTGGCAACTCCATGTAGTGGGTGTCGGCCACCCAGTCGCCTGGCGTCCAGAGCGGGAAGGGGAGCGTGCCACCGCGAGGTTGGCTGTTACTCTTGGCTACAATGTTGCCCTCCCCATCCACCAGATGGACAAACACCGTCCAGGGGAGGGGAATCGGCTCCAGGCTGGCCTGCCAGGTGAGGGTGATCGGGAGCCTACTCCCTCTGTGCGCTGCTCCCTCTGTACGCCAGCCCCGGAGCGTGACCCCCTGCTCCCAATTGCCTGCGTAGCGTGCAAAGACGGTGCTGCCTAAGCTGGCCTGTGCACTTCTCGGGTCTAGTACGACCCACTGGTAGGCTGGCCGAATCACTCCCCACGGCATCCAGAGGGCGAGAGCGAATAGTCCTGCTCCGAGGAGTCGGGGTAGTTGCTTGGCCCACCAAACCCGGCCTTGCCACCATGCTCGTAGCCCTCCGGCCATGAGGAGGGCGATCGCCGCACTGGCGGGAAAGAGCATGCGCCCTTGCCAGGCGACGAGCCCGGCCGTAGAGACGAAGGCCAGGATCCAGAGGATGGCCATGACGACCACGAGGAGGGCGCTTAACCAACCCTGATCGCCCCCATGCTTCTGCCTACCGCGGCGCCAGAGGTGGCGTGCCCAACCAGCCACCGCCAGCAGCGAGAGAGGCGTGTAGATCCAAAAGACCTCATCAGGCGGATGCACGCTCATCCAGCCAAAGCGTGCCCAGTAGGAGGTGAAGAGTTGACGGATGGCCCCCTCCCACGCTGATCGATCGCCCCAGGCAAAGGCTTGGCCAGCAAAGGTGTATTGGAAGATCGCGAGACCAAAGAGATCGCCGTAGAGCAAGAGGTTGCGCACAAACCACCAGCCGGCAATCAGCAGGGTGGTTACGGCCCAGATCAGGCTCATGGTGATAGTCTGCCGCCAGTTGCCGGCAGCAACGCGCCAACTACCCCAGAGCAGGAGTGGACCGAGGAGCAGGGCACTCTGTTTGGTGAGGAGCGCCAATCCAAAGAGTAGCCCGGCCTGTACGGCCCAGCGCCAGGTCGCAGGAGGGTTGGCGAGCCCATGCCAGAGGAGCAGTGCACCGAATGCCGCCAACAAGGGGTCGTTCGTTACTAGCGCACTACTGAAGATGAACTGTGGATTACAAGCGATGAGCGTGGCGGCTAGCACTGCCAGACCACGTTCACCGGGGGCCAGCCGCTGTGCTGCAAGGTAGGTCAGTGCAACCGTCGCCGCCCCACAGAGCCCTACCACAGCACGGGCGAGGTGCCATGCCAGGGGTAGCCCCTGCCAGGGCCACTGTTCACGGCTCGAGCGCATGAAGGCCCCTGGCTGATCGCCACCAGCCCAGATGAAGTCTGGGTTTGCGGTAAGGAGGATCGAGCGATCCTCGGGAGGAAGCCAGGCTACAGCTGGTAGGGTAAGGGCGTAGGCGAGTGGCGGCTGGTGTCCCTCACCAGCTACGTCACTCGGCTCAGGCGCCTGGCGCTGCACGGGCAGCCGCTGCTCAAAGGCCAGAAAGAGCACATAGGCCAGATGTCCTGGCTCATCTGGCCCTTCACCTAGGGGGATCGCCCAGTTGTAGAGGGCATGGAGCCCTAAGAAGAGGGCCAGGATCAGCCAGAGCGGACTCTTCCACCTATCCATAAATCCTAGCCGAACATCTCAACAAAGCGCGCATCGCCCCCGTAGAAGAGGCGAATGTCCTGAATTCCATACTTCAGCATGGCGATCCGCTCGGGGCCAAAACCACCGGCAAAACCACTGAAGATGGTTGGATCGTACCCGCCGTTGCGCAATACATTGGGGTGAACCATGCCACAGCCACCAATTTCGAGCCAACCGGCATACTTGCAGATTCGACAGCCCTTGCCCCCGCAGAGGAAACAGCTCACATCCATCTCAGCACTGGGCTCGGTAAAGGGAAAGAAGCTTGGCCGTAGGCGCACCTGGGTTCCTGGCCCGTACATACGCTCGGCAAAGTAGGCGAGGGTTCCTTTGAGATCACCCATCGAGAGGTGGCGTCCCACCGCGAGAAACTCGAACTGGTGAAACATCATCTCGCTACGCACGGTCACCTGCTCGTTGCGGTAGACCTTGCCGGGCAACAAGATGCGCAGCGGCTCAGGGGCACGCTCACGCATCACCCGGATCTGACCAGGCGAAGTGTGGGTGCGCAGGAGCACCGAAGGTGCACCTGCGGGCATCTCGAGGTAGAAGGTATCCTGCATGTCACGGGCGGGATGGTCGTCGGCAAAGTTGAGTAGACTGAAGTTGTACTCGTCTAGCTCGACCTCAGGGCTCTCCGTGACCTGGAAACCCATCTCGGCAAAGATCTGCTCAACCTGCGCAAGGACCTGGTTGGTGAGGTGTGCATAGCCTAGGGCAGGTGCACGCCCTGGCATACTCACATCGATACGATCTGCAGCCAATTCGGCCTGCTGTGCTGCAATACGCAACCGCTCCTCTGCGGTAGCAAAAGCGCTCTCCAGCTGCTCGCGCAGCAGGTTCACCTGACGACCAGCCGTGGGACGTACGTCAGCGGGAAGGGAGCCCAGTCCGCGGCTCAGGCGGGTGAGTGAACCCGACTTACCAATATACGTGCTCTTCCATTCAGCTAATTCGGCCAGGTTAGCCACAGCGGCAAGGGTAGTGGTAGCAGTCTGGGCCAAAGAATCTAGCTCATCAATCAGGGTCATGCCAATCTCCAGCTCTGCAGGCAGGGGTGATGCGTGCGAACAATCTGCCCTTATTCTACGGCGAAACTGACAAAGTGCAAACCTGTGCGCAACTCGAGCCACCTAGGAGTGGCACCAACCCACTCCTAGGTGCGTCCACGTGAGCGCTGGCGGAGAGCCTCAAAGAGGAGAATACTCCCAGCAACCGCGGCATTGAGCGATTCTGCGCGACCGAGCATCGGGATGGCAATCTGGTGGGTAGCCAGGGCACGCCCTTCAGGCGACAGCCCATGCGCTTCACTGCCGATGATCAGTGCAGCGGGTTGGCGCCAATCTGCGGCGTAGTAGGGCATGGTTGCCTCTGCATCAGCGGCATAGATGAGCGGACAGGCAGCCAGTTCGTCGGCAATACGTTGCCAATCCTGCTCAACGCGTAGCGGGAGCGAGAAGTGGGCCCCCATGGCTGCACGCAGCACCTTCGGGCTGTAGGGGTCGGCACTATTCGGGGCACAGATGACCAGGCCAACGCCCGCTGCTTCAGCCGAGCGCAACAGCGTACCAACATTCCCAGGATCCTGGATGCCATCGAGTACGAGGCGCAGGCCCGGGCGCGGTGCGTGCTCGGGCCATGGAAAGGCAGCCACCACACCCTGTGGCTGCTGGGTATCGGCAGCAGCGGAGAGGGCTGTAGGTCCGGCAGACCAACAGAAGGCACGCCCTTCAAGGAGACCCAGGAGTGCTGCACCCTCAGGGGTGGCTGCCAGTTGCGTAGGGGCGTAGAGCACGAGCCGCGGCACTGCCCCCGATTGTAGCGCATGAGTGACGAGACGAATACCCTCAACGAGAAGAGCGCGCTCACTACGACGCTCCCGGGGAGAGTCGCGTAGTGAGCGCAGCCACTTGACGTAAGGGTTCGAGCTACTCGTAATCAAGCTGCTATTCGGCAGCTTTACCAGTGACTGCAGCGGCCTGGTTGGCCATGGCCACCACGTCACCGAAGCCTTTCAGATCACGTACCGCCATATCGGCCAGGATTTTGCGGTCGAGGGCGATACCCGCTCGCTTCATCGCGTTGATCAGCCGGCTATAGGTCGTACCGTGAATGCGAGCTGCCGCATTGATACGCATGATCCAGAGACGGCGGAAGTCGCGCTTCCGGTTCCGCCGATCACGGTAGGCATAGGCAAGGGCATGCATCACCGCCTCGTGGGCCACCTTGTAGTGGCGGCTGCGGGAGCCACGAAAACCCTTCGCCTGATCGAGCAGTTTCTTGTGACGCTTGTGCGTCATGACGCCACGCTTGACACGTGCCATGTCTCTTCCTCCAATGAGTGGGTGGGCCAGGGGGTGGCTAACATCCCTGGACTACGCCCGATAGACAGATGACTACTTCTGATGAGGGGACGTACAAACCCAGCCCTACGGCTGGGCGGCTACGCCTCCACGAATCGCACTGAGCCTACTTCAAGCCGTAGGGCAACGCCACGCGTAAATGCTCACGGTTAGCCCGTGACGTTGGCTGATCTTTGCCCCACTCACGCTGTGAACGCCCAGGACGGTTGATCTTATTTCCGCGAACACTCTTCTGCTGCAATACCTTACCACTTCCCGTAACCTTGAAGCGGCGCTTGGCACCCTTATGGGTCTTCATCTTCGGCATTGGAACACCTGACTTTACTACGATAGCCTTATCGTGATGCCACCATGACGCGGTCGAGTATACCGACCTCCACCAAGAATGGTGTACGGTTAGCCTATGCTCAACCACACCTGCTACGATTTCCTACTCTTCCGCTCAAGCTCTTCGTCGTCGAGCTCTTCGTCGTCGAGCTCATCGTCGTC
>CAIWUD010000451.1 GCA_903915775.1 uncultured Chloroflexota bacterium
ATTGACCACCTTTGCGCCCAACTGAGTGGCAACATCCTGCAGTGCCCTGGTTTTTCCTGAACCTGCGGGTGCCACAACGAGAACTAGCCGATGGTAAAGGGTGGCTACCTGAAGAATACCATCTGTTATCTGCTCGTTCAGAAGACGCTGCATGGCGCTTATTAATTATAGACTACACGTCAGCAGGCTGCGGCATCAAAGACGAACGACTCGCCTCCGCCATAATGCTCACGATCGGCCGCACTATTCGCCAGCGGTGAACGAAAAGAGACTCACTGCTGGGGCGGTAGTACAGTTTGAACTTCTCCGCCCTTAGGTACGTAATAAGGCAATATCTAGGTTGCATGCCGCGCCGTACTATCATACCAGATTTGATTTTACGACGGATTAGTACCTGTTCACTGTTTCACGGTTATGGAGGCGTTTATGCTAACAGAAGGAGCTCGCACGCAAGACGTTATGTTGCACTCGTCAGTCAGCATTGACGGGCGTAACAAAACCGGGGTATCATACTTTCATACCTTGTATTCAACCTGCGCACCAGACACTATCGGCAGACTCGCGCTAGACCCTGCCGTGCTGGTGTGCCTTGATCTGGAGGTGGTATGACGGTTGCACACCCAACCAGCGAACGCGTCGAGATCGCACGCTACACGCGTGGTCAAGTCGGACCGAGCCAGGCGATGCAGGGCCCGGTGGCCAATGGGGGGACGATTATTGCCGAGACCGCCCCTGGCTGCTGGGGCCCGATGATCACCCCGCACTTCCGCGGTGGTCACGAGGTAACTGCACCCATTGCGGTCGAGGATGCTGAGGTTGGCGATGGACTGGCGATTCGGATCGAGCGGATCGAAGTAACCTCCCTGGCAACAGCCTCGGGGACTGATGGTGCCATTCCCACCGCCTGTAAGGGTGACCCCTACGTAGCTCACCTCTGCCCTGGTTGTGGCACGCCCTGGCCCGAGACCTACGTTGAGGGTACCGGCCAGCAGGCGATCCGTTGCAAGCAGTGTGGCACACCCGCCGGATCCTTCTCGATGCCCCACGGCTACACCATGGCCTTTGATCGGCAGACGGGCATGGCGGTCACCCTTGATCGTGCCGGGGCGGCCCGGGCATCGGCCGATCCGCGGGGCAACAGTGCGCTGCCGGCCAACTCCGAGCAGTACTCGATCCTCACCTTTGCCCCCTCCGACCTGGTGCTCGTGGCGACACGCATGCGCCCCTTTCTAGGGAATATCGGCACGACGCCCGCAGTTGACATGCCCGACTCGCACAATGCGGGTGACTTCGGCCAGTTCCTGGTTGGCGCCCCACACGAGTATGGCCTCACGGCTGCTGATCTGGAGCAGCGCACCGATGGCCATATGGATATCGATGCGGTGCGCGAGGGTGCAATCCTGATCTGCCCGGTGAAGGTGGCAGGTGGTGGGGTCTACCTCGGTGATATGCACGCCATGCAGGGCGATGGTGAGATTGCGGGGCACACGGCTGATGTGGCCGGACGCGCAACCCTGCGCGTCAGTGTGGTGAAGGCTCTGGGTAACGATGGGCCTCTTCTGCTGATGCGCCCCGATGATCTGCCGCCCCTGGCCCGCCCATTGAGCGCTGATGAGCGTGCCGCAGCGGAGCGCCTGGCGCAGGCGTGGGGTATGGCCGGGGTAGAGCAGAGCGGGCCGATCAGCTTCGTTGGTACCGGGGCGAACCTGAATGCCGCTACCGAGAATGGCCTACAGCGTGCGGCCACGCTCCTGGGCATGAGTGTCGATGAGGTGAAGAACCGTGTGACGATTACGGGTGGCATCGAGATTGGGCGCCATCCAGGGGTTGTCACGGTAACGCTGCTTGCACCAATGGGCATCCTGGACCGCCTGGGGTTGGGCGGTCTGGTGCGTGAGCAGTACGGTCTGTAGCGATCTCTTTGGGGTAGGCCGACGGCAGAGCAGCCACGGAGGACCTAACTGTCGGTTCACCGTTGATGGAGGGCGACTTCGCCCTCCATCGCTATCTTTTGGGTGGTTGTTCATCCTGATCCTGGGGCGTGAGCAGCCGCAGGAAGCGGGCCGGGTGAGTGTGCTATACTGGGAGCATCTCGTCGTCGTTTGGCGACATGGAGGTGTACGCGGTGAGCAGTTCTAGCCCCGAAGTTACCGTTGTTCCTGAGATTACCTACAAGGTCATTGAGCGCGAAGATCTTGAGAAGCCCTACCGGGTGATCGTTCAGAATGATGATGTGACTCCGATGGAGTTTGTGGTGACGGTGCTGCGGGTCTTCTTCGGTCTGACCTTTTCACGGGCAATGCAGGTAATGTTGACCGCTCACCACGAGGGGCGGGCTCTGGTTGAGACCTTGCCCTATGAGGAGGCCAAGGAGCGCGTCTACAACGCTCACCACACTGCTCGTGAGGCTGGCTATCCGCTCACATTCTATCTCGAGCCTGATGAGTGAGGTAGCCACCCCGCCCCTCACCATCCCTACAGGGAGTCCCGCATGCCCCGGCCCCGTTCTGCCGTGATCGGCCTGCTCGCATGTCTCATTCTACTCGTTGGCTGTACCACACCCGCTGCCACCCTACCAACAGCTACCCCACTCCCCAGCCCGACTACTCAGCCCACCGCAACGCCAACGCCGATCCCAAGTCCGACGCCAATACCCACATTTGCAGCGGGTTCGACCATCGCCGGTGTTGATGTGGCTGGTCTGAGCCTGAGTGAAGTTGCCGATCGTCTCCGTGTGGCCCTGGCTGAGCCTGCAGAGCTCGATCTCCGTGCTGGTAGTACCCGTCTACGCCTCGATCCCGCGACGATTGATCTCACCGTCTCCCTCGACGAACTCCTTGATGAGGCGGCCCAGGCCCTGGCTACGGGTGGTCCAACAACCATCCCGCCACGCTTTCAGTTTGACGACGCTGCCCTGCGCGATCAGCTGGCTGGGCTCGCTACCGAACTGAGCGTCGACTCGACGATCAGTGTCCTTACGTCAACTGAGACGATATCGCGGAGTTTCGCCTATCGTCCCGGGCGAACGCTCGATCTCGACGCTGCCGTCGAAGCTGTCCGCGCTGCACTGGCCAAGCCAAAGCCTGGGCCAATCAGGCTCAAGTTGATCCCGGTTACCACGCCACCGCCCGTTCCTCTGGAGCGCTTGCGTGAGGAGATCGAGGCCCTTGCCGACGAGCTACCCGGCGTGGTTGGTCTGCATCTGATCGATCTGACCACCGGTGAGCAGATCGGGCTGAACGATCGAACCGTCTTCGCTGGAGCCAGTACGATCAAGACGGCGATCATGCTCTACACCTACATCGAGCTCTCGAAGCTAAGTGAACGGCAAGAGTTTTGGATGAACGAGATGATTCGCTATAGCGATAATCTTTCAGCCAATGATCTGCTGGCAGCAGCCGCGGGTGGGCAGGGAACTGATAACGCCTTTGTGGGGGCCGACGCCATGAGCACGCTCCTCCAGGAGGAGTTGGGGCTGCGCCACACCTACCTCTACATACCCTTCGAGACCGCGGACTATATCAAGCTCTACAAGCCGACGTTTCGCTGTGGCCCCAAGGCACCTGTCGGCGCGAAGCCCTATACCGAGATGGGGGCATGTCTACGGGCTGAGCCCGCGAGCATGGCACGGCTCTACCAACTGATCGATCAGTGTGCGAATGGTGAGGGGCAGCTGCTCGAGCGCTACAAGCGGCTCACTGCCAAACGCTGCCAGGAGATGCTCGACTGGTTAGCGTTGAACAATGACGATAGCCGCATGGTTGCTGGGCTGCCCGCCGATGTGCGTGTCGAGCATAAGAGTGGCTGGATCGAAGATATGCAGGCAGACGTTGGAATTGTACGCAGTCCTGCTGGCGACTATATTCTCGCCGTCTACTACTACCGCCCACTGACCGCGGGCCGCTCGTCCTGGTCTGACGAGGTGATGGCGCCAGTGGTCACTGCCTTCTCCCGGTTAGTCTATAGCGCCTATAATCCGTTGACACTTGAGTGAAGGAGGAGTGGATGGCGACCCTGCCAATGACCCGCATGATCCTTTTCAAGCATGGCGTGGGCTACTTTGAGCGTCGCGGTACCTACAGTGGCGAACGACTGGAGCTACAGTTTCCCCTTGAAGCAATGGACGATCTGCTCAAGAGCCTGATCGCGATCGATCTTGGCACTGGGCAGGTACTTGGTGTCGACTTTGAGACTCCAGAGGATCGAGCGGCACGACTTGAGCGTGGGAGTATCCAGCTCTCGGATGAGCGTACCATGCTCGATCTCTTGCGTGATCTGCGCGGGCGCCAGGTGCGCCTGAGCCTCACCACGCCTGAGCAGTCCACGCTCCAGCTTGAGGGTCTGATGGTGGGCATCGACTATGAGTCGCCTCAGGCACTGCACGATGCTACGGTGACGCTCTACCTGCCGGAGTCGCGCCAGGTACGGAGCGTCCCACTCGCCCAGTTGGTGCATGTCGAACTACTCGATGCCGGGGCTGTTGCCGATCTGACCTACTTTCTCCGCGCAGCGCAGAGCGAGGAGCAGCAGCGTAGTGTGACCCTGCGTCTCAGCGCAGGTGAGCATGATCTGCTGGTGGGCTATGTGACCCCCGCCCCAGCCTGGCGCGTCAGTTACCGGCTCTTTTTCGAGTCGGAGGGCGAGGTGCTGCTTCAGGGCTGGGGGATCTTCGACAACCAGCTCGAAGAGGATCTGGAGGGGGTGGAATTGACCTTGATGGCGGGCATGCCGGTCTCGTTCCGCTATCGCCTCTACGAACCGAATACGCCTGAGCGTCCGCTAGTAGGTGATGAAGATCGGGTCGTCCAGGGACCGATCGCTTTTGCAGCGGCTGCCCCGCTTGCCGCTGCCGGTGAGCCAACCATGATGATGGCTCCACCTGACGAGTCTGGCTACGACCGTGGTGCGACAACACGCAAGTTGCGGATGCGCGCTGCGGCAGTTGAGCAGTCGGTGCAGGCTGCTGCCGGCGGTGATGAGCGTGGTGCCCTCTTTGCGTACCGGGTTGTGCACCCGGTGAGTGTTGCCCGCGGCCAGTCGGCCATGGTGCCGATTGTGAGCCAACGCCTATCCGCCCGTCGCGAACTGCTCTACGCGAGTGATAAACTGCCGCGCCATCCCGTTGCTACCCTACGCCTCAAGAATGACACTGGCCTGACCCTTGAACGTGGCCCGGTGACGGTACTTGACAGTGGCGACTACGCGGGTGAGGCGGTGCTACCATTCACCAGGGCTGGCGGTGAACTCCTCGTCTCCTTTGCAGTGGAACTGGGAATAGGGATCGAGGAGCAGCGTGATACGAAGCGGCAGCTGGTGGCGCTGCGCTTGCGTAACGACTATCTTATCTTTGAAGAGCACGATCTGGTGATCACCAACTACCAGCTGAGCAGTGGCCTGGATCGTCCGGTTGAGGTGGTGATTGAGCATCGCCGCCTCAGCGGGTATGATCTGATGAGTCCAACTGACCCTGAGGAGCAGGGTAGTAGCTTCGCCCGTTGGCGCGTGGCCTGCCCACCCCAGACCCGTCACCGCTTTCAGGTTACTGAACAGCGCCTGATCAGCCGTCAGGAGCGGGTGCGCAGCCTCGATGGCATGCAACTGCAAGCATTTCTGCGTGATCGTCTACTGGCAGCAGCCACCGTGGAGGGTCTCCAGGGCGTCCTGAGTCTCTACAAACAGATGGGAGTTGCTGAGAAGCAGATTGAACGGCTTGAACGTGATCGCGAGGCGCTCTACAAACAGCAGCGCCAGATACAGGGCAGCCTGACCCCACTCGCTCGTGAGGGTGATGAGGGTACGCTGCGTCAGCGCTACGTGGCGACGCTTGGTCAGATCGAGGATCAGCTGGCGGCGGCGCTCGGTGAGCAAGAGCGCTTGAAGAATCAGATCGCGCAGCTGGATGAGCAGATTACGCAACAGCTCAAGCGGCTGTCCAGTAAAACGTAGGGTGATAGCGCTTCCCAACGGCACCAAGCAGGCGCTTGGTGATCCCAGAGCAGCGCGACCAGCCCCCGGGGAGGCGTGGAGGGCGCCCAGTCCCTCAGGGGGTTTCACTCGTTCGAGAACGGGCATCCCCGTGCATCGCCATGCGCTGTGCGAGCGTGCCAAGGCCCGGACCACCGCAGAGCAGCTCATGGGAGCCTGGGGGGGTTCCTGGTACGATCCGTGGCCCGTGTGCACCGCGTAGTACCGTTGCGGGCGAGCCGCCCGCGCTCCCGGGGAGCGTGTCACGTGAAACCCTTTGAGGCACCCAGCCCTCCACAAACGAACCTCACCCGGCCCCTGGATCCGCCAGGAAACGTGTGAATAGTCTCATTGCAGAGGAGTTGAGCATTGAGTGTGAGCGTGGTCGTACGACGAGCTGCACTGCTAGCTCTCCTTTCCATCGCTGTGGTAATCCTCAACATCACGGCACTTCATCTAGGTCCATCAGGTTACACCATTGATGTAGGAAGCTACCAAGATCAGGCAGCACTACTCCAATTTCATGGCCCTGAACGCAACGCCGCCGGCACCAGCTACCGCTGGTCTAACCCCAGTTCCACACTCGTCATGCGTGGGCCGCAGATGGGCATACCTGCGGTAATCGAACTAGGTTTAGGCAGCCTGCCACCCGGTGCCCTTGAGCCGCGTGAGCTCACCCTTAGCCTTGATGGAGCCACCTGGACAATGCTGGAGCTACCGAACCAGCCCAGGCAGCTACGCCTCCTCCTCCCACCGGGCCTCCTCGCCGATGGTGAAGTAGCGGTGGGGCTGAAGAGTGCAACAACGATTGCTCCTGGTGATGGTCGACCCGTTGGGGTCTTTGTCGATCAGGTGGGTCTCCGCTGGTTTGGTCGAGGCCTGCTCCTACCGGTACCATCCGTCCTGGTTGCCCAGATCGGCCTGCTGCTCATCTGGTTAGCCCTGGCCCACCATCTGGCGTTACGCCCGCTCTGGAGCATCGCGATCGCGGCACTCATGCTCGCGGCCCTCATCCTCAATGCGCTCCACCGACCTGACCTGGCGCCTACCTACCAGATCCGCCTCCTCGGTGGTGGTCTGGTGAGTGCACTGCTGATCTGGGGCTTGAGTCGTGGCTTGCCACACGCCATACCCGAGGCCTCACCCAGGGTGATGAAGCTCCTCCTCCTCATCACCCTGGCCACGCTGACCATCCGGTTGGCAGGCATTCTCTACCCGCTCTTCTTCTCACACGACCTGGCAATCCATCTACGCCGTCTACGTGACGTACAGTTTGGCAGGTTGCTCCTCGTTGAGCGACCGTACGAGTTTGACCAGCGGGTGATCCTCCTCGTCCCATCACTCTACCTTCTGCTCTTACCGGCTACACTGCTCGTTGATCGTATTACCGCGCTTCAACTCACCTATGCGCTCGTCGAGGCCACAACACCCTTACTTGTTGGAGTGCTGGCCCTGCGCCTCGGCCTGAGCGGGCGAGTTGCCCTGCTGGCGGCGGTGTTGATTGCCCTGCTCCCGATGAACCTGACAGCGCTCCACTGGGGCTTTGCGCAGCAGATTCTCGCCCAGTGGCTCGCCCTCCTCCTCCTCGTCGTGATGGCAGGCCCAGCGCCGCGTCGCGCGTTGGGTTGGGCGGGTGTGGTGCTCCTCATGACGGTGACACTCCTCTTTCACGTGGGCACCTTTCTCCTCATTGGGGTCTGTCTGAGCCTCTTGCTTTTGTTGGGCCTCTGGCCCCGGTTGCGCGCCATCGCAACTGGCCATCTGCCCATCGCGCAGCTATTTACCGCTGCAGAGTGGCGCGGTTGGGCCCTGAGCAGTGCTGCTGCTGCTGGAATGGCATTTTTCTTCCACTATATCGACCAGCTACGGACGATTATCACTTCGCTGCTCAACCCCTCGGTGTTAACGCTATCGCGCAATGCTGCCCAGTCCGATCAACTGGCACGCCTCCAGCAGGTCTGGGTTGGTCTCAACGCCTCGTTCGCACCACTTCCCGTAGGTCTGACGCTCGCAGGGGCACTCGCTTTGCTCTGGCGGGTGCGCGGACAGCAACTGTTGCTCGTCGTCGCCTGGCTAGCCACCACCCTAATCTTCCTCACCGTGGATATGGTCACTGGCCAGCAGGTGCGTTACGGCTACTTCAGCGCACCGATTATCTTGACTGGGATCGCGCTCTTATTAGGAAACTGGCTACACCGACCAGTTGGCCGCATCATTGTCTGGGCTCTTATAGCGCTCGTCCTCATTGCCGGGTTGCAACTCTGGTATACATCTATCTACCTAGGAATAAAGCCATCTATCAATCCATTGACCCATTAAGGCCCCATGCGTGACCGGCAATGTACGAGGTACCTGGGATGCAACAACGTGTCGACCTACGAACAGTGATCATCATGCTGACGGCGCTCGCCCTCGGGTTAGCCTGGGCAAGCTACAATCTGATTTCGGTTGGACCGGCGCGGAATGACGAGGTGATCCACGCCCTAGTCTGGACGGTCTTCGCCACCCCACTGCTTCTCTTTATGGGCTGGCTACTG
>CAIWUD010000452.1 GCA_903915775.1 uncultured Chloroflexota bacterium
CCCCGGTATCGCCCTGCTCATGGCTGCCGGTGACGCCTTCGAGGTCGATCAGCTCCATGCGCTCCAGGCAGAGGTCGCAGCGGAGGCGCCACATCCGGGCCTCGCGCCGCGGGTGCATCACGCTGGCTTTCAAACTAGGGGCAGCCGTACCCACGTGCTACCTACCTCGCTCGTCGATGCCCTCGACCGGTTCCGGCAGCCGTTGGCGCCCCGATTCATTGCGCAGGTGGAGCTTGACTTCGCCGTCCTTCCAGCGGTTGCCCGCTCGTTCCTCCAGCGCTTTGGCCTTGATCCTGCTACCATCAAACTTGGTCCTGCTCGGCCCGACCTGCTCGAACTCGTTCCCCCAGACGTCGACCATGCCCCACGCCGGCTACGGGTCTGGGATTTCAAGGGTAGCCAGGTCGCACGCCACGAACACTTCATCCAGGTGGCCTACTACAGCATGCTGCTCGACGTGGCCCTGGAGCTGCTCGGCATTACCGACCTCGTCGTTGATAGCGAGGAGGCGGTAGTTGCCGCCCGTACCGAGCGCAACCGCTTCGCTCTGAACCCCTACCGCCTGGCCGTCGCCGATTTTCTGCGCCATCGCATGCCGGAGATCCTGGCAACGCCCGCTGCCGAGGCCCACTTTCATGTCACCGAGCAGTGTATGCTCTGCGAGTATATGGAGGAGTGCCAAACCAGGGCCGATGCCGCATCGGATCTCTCACGCATCCCGTACCTCTCTTCCGAGTCGAAGCGTCACCTCTTAGCTGCGGGGTTCCGCTCGCACCACGATCTGGCCACCCTTGACGCAACCGCCGATCAGCAGCGGATCGCGCAGCTACGTGGGCTGAGTCACGATCTCTCGACCCACGCAGCCCGCTACATCGCGTGCGCCCAGGCCTTGGGGGATGGCCTACCCAGGGTGCTGGAGCGCAGCACCTTCCAGATGCCGCAGTACGAGGATATTCGTGTGCTGCTTTCGGCTGAGCGGGATGCCGTGACCGGGACCTGTTTCGCCCTGGGGATCAAGATCTACGAGGGGTGGGATGAGACGGCGGGTCGACCACTCGGTCAGGAGCATGTCTTCGTGGCTGAGCGGGAGGGCGACGAGGTAAGCGCGCTGCTGCTGCCGTTCCTCCAGACCCTCAACCGCTTCCTCGAGGGCGTCCACGAGGCGAACCAAGCGCTGCGCGCCACGCCGACGGATGACGACCCCCGTGTGGTGACCGCCGCCGCTGCATTGGCCTCCGCTCAGGCGCTGCTCGAGGAGTTCAAGTTTACCCACGCGGACGCAATGCGCAAGCGTACCCCCGCAGCCGTGGCGTTGCGTGATCAGCGTGACGAGCTTGCCCAAGGGGTCAAAGCCGCTGAGAAGGCGCTCAAGGATGCACAGAAGCAGGCTGGTTGGGAGCTGCGCCGCCGGCAGAAGCGGCTCCACTTCTACAGCTATGACCCGCTCGACGTCGCGACCCTGAAGAGCCTGATCGAGCGTCACCTCTTCGCTAGCGAGCCGCCTGAACTGCTCACCGAGCTGGGCAACCTGGTGCGCCTCTTCCCACCCGAGTCGGTGCTGCCCGACGCCGAGACCTTCCGTACCATCCCCGCTACGGTGGTTGTGCAGATGCTGCGGACGCTGGTGGCCCTACCCATCGCCTACGGCTACGACCTGCGCGCGGTCTCGACCATCTATGGTGACTACTCCTTCCGTACGCCCTACGGCTTCAGCTGGGAGCACTCCAACCAGATCGCCTTCGAGCGCATCCACGACGTCTGGTTAGGCAACAGGTTCACCTACCGGCAGGGTGAGGCTGAGCGAACCCTTGCGCCGGACGAAATCCTCCACACGATCAAGGATGCCGTCCGCAGCAAGCTGCGCGCAACCGACTCGGTGGTACGTCAGTTGAAAGCCGAGATGCAAGGACGTCTGCTGCTACGTAAAGAGCCGTTCCAACTCTTCACGACCGGGCAACCGCTTCAGGTTCAGATGCTCGAAGCACTACGCATCTTCACCACCCTAGAAGTAGCGCTCGACGAGCTCGACACGAAGCATACCCACACCCGGCCCATTCAGGATCGCGTGGCCAGCTTCGTGTGCATCCATGGGCTCCAGGCCGAGAGGGCTACCCCGGAAGCTGATGGCAGTCTCTGGTTCACCTTCGATCCAGCAGCGTCCGACACCAAATTCGAGCCTGACGACTTCAACCTCGTGCTCACCCCTGCCGACGACCCAGCGATCCTACTCTCTGAAATCGATGGCGATCTCTTCAACAGCACTGGCCGTTGGCGCTACGACCCGTACAAGGTGACGTTGAAGGAGTACGACCTGCTCGCCGCGCCGCCACGGGTGCGGCTGGTGCCCGATAAGCCCCAGGCCTTCATGAAGAAGTTCGACCCGAGTCGCACCTACGTCCTCGATCGGCTCTTCATCGACTACAACTCGGGCAAGCTGTTCGCGCTGCTCGCTCGGCTCGCCTCGGGTGCGGGTGGCGCCGAGCATCTGGAGGCGCTGCTCGCCCAGGCCACGAACGAGCGCTGGGCGCCGTTCGTCACTGATATCCCCGCGCTTGAGGCCGACTTCCGCGCCTGCCTGAGCGCTGCCAGCACCAATCCCGATCAGCTGCTGAACGCGGGGCAGTGGCAGGCCTGGCGCGGCGTCATGGCCGAGCCCCTCACCTTGGTTTGGGGGCCGCCCGGCACTGGCAAGACCCACACGATCGCCCACATGCTCATCGGTTACGCCCTAGCCGCCCGCCGCCTCGGGCGGCCGTTGCGGCTACTGGTCACCGCCTTCACCCACCATGCGATCCACAACGTGCTGAAGAAGATCGCCGAGTTGGCCGTCCGCTACGGATTAGGTAACGACGACCTGCAGATCGCGAAGCTCCAACGCGGTACGACACCGGATGGTGATCTACCGGCACAGATCCTGCAAGTGGATCCTGACAGCTTCGCGGGTCTGTTCGCGCATCCCATCCCCTGCCAGGTGATCGGCGCGACGGTCTGGGCGGTCTACCGGGCAATGAGCGGCGTCGGTGACATCGTACAGCCCTGGTTCGACGTAATCCTCGTGGACGAGGCCTCGCAGCTGAAACTGCCTGACGCCCTGATCGCCTTCGCGTCGAGTAAGCCCACGGCCAACATCATCCTCGCTGGCGACGACCAGCAGCTCCCGCCGATCATCAAGGGCGACTACCCGGATGAGCACGCCTACCTCATGAACTCGGTCTTCGCCTTCATCCGCGACCGGATCGAGCGGCAGCGGGAGACGCGACCCGACCTCGAAGCGCGGATGCTCTTCCAGCTTGAGGCGAACTTTCGGATGAACGAGCTGCTAACAGCCTACCCTCGCGAGGTGCTGTACCGAGGCCGCTTCTTCGCGACGAAGCCAGACATTCGGATCGCCCTAACCGTGCCGCTCGACCGGGCGACCAGTGACCTGTTGGAGTTCCTCCTCCACCCCGATCGTCCGGTGTTCTTGGTACGCTACCGCCCACCACGGACCTTCACCGCACGCAACCCGCTTGAGGCGGAGCTTGCCGCACAGATTGTCCATCGGTTACGTGATATCCTGATCGACGAGCGCACGGCGGTGGTCTACACCCCTCAGGCGTTCGAACGCCAGGGCGTAGCCATCCTTGCGCCGCACCGTGCCCAGAACAGCACCATCCGCCAGGCGCTCCAGCACTACGGCTTTGGCACCGATCTCCAGCCTATGCCACTCGTCGATACCGTAGATAAGCTGCAAGGCCAAGAGCGCGATGTAGTGCTACTCTCCTACGGGGTAGCCGACAGCGAATATGCCGAGGGCGAAGCCGAGTTCCTGCTCAGTCGCAACCGCTTCAACGTCGCCGCGACCCGCGCCCGGCACAAGCTGATCGTCCTCTGTGCAGACACCGTGCTGGATCTCGTCCCGACGGACCAACAGGTACTCTACGATGCGATGATGCTCAAGGAGTTTCGCTACTACTGCGACCAAGGGCCACGCACCATGACCTGGACGACCACCAGTGGCGAATCGATCACCTTCCAGGTGCAGTGGAAGGAGTTTTCGCAATGAGGAACAGCGTCGAGGTACACGCGTACTACACCAGACCTATGTGCGCTCGTACTCTCGGTGCAGTGCGACAGCAACGCGACCAATAAGATCGATTGGCAACGGCTGGTTCAGGGGGAAAGATAGATTGCCCTTTTCGCCACGGTACGGCGCAAGTTCTCGAATGAGCGTTAGATCGACCGTAACCGGTGGATAGATACCGATATGCTTTTTGAACGCCGCGAAGTAGAAGAAGACGCGCTTATCCCTGAAGGCAGGCATGTTGTAGCTAATGCAGCGACGAGCCTCGGGAAGCAGCGACTCGACCGTTTCCTGAATAGACACAAGCAGTGGCCGGACCTCGGGTGTGACATGCTCAAGGTATGCTTCGTGCGATTCAAAAGCCATGATCGTAGTCATCCTTTAGGATACATCACCGTCGGCAATTTGTTCTCGATATGGCCAATGATTATCTTCCTTCGCCCTTCATCAGGGAAGAAAAAGATGCGGCCATCACCAGGTGTGTACCGTGCGTGCCAACTGAACAACCGCTCAATCCCATCGGGACACAGGAATGTATGCTCTTGGCGAAACTGCTGGAGTGTTTGATCCGATTCTGGTGTGATTTTGCTTGGTAGGGCTCCCGGTTCGAACGATCCGCCCACCCAACTGGAACTATATGGGCTCGGTAGCTCTACGCGTAGCGAGGCGGTCGTCTGCTCGCTCATGCGGGTGATAGTCAGTTCGAGATCGAGCATGCGCGACTCCGAGCGGCTCCAGGTCAGCGGTGACGGGGGTGTTCAGGACAGCCTATGTGCACCGGGTTGGTGCAGGGGTAGCATCTAGTTCAGTGTATGCCTAATGGTTTGCCGTACACCGCTCGGCACGCTCGCCGGGAACAATCGTTTGTCGCCACTGCACCACCAATGAGGATGGTTAGGATGGCACTACGCTGCACCTCGGTGAACGGCAAGTCGCCTCCGGTGATGGTGATCGTCGTCGTTCCACTTCCACTAGCGCACTGCCCGCAGCTCATACACAGGAGCAGCGTAGCTGAGCAAGTCGGCATCGGAACAGATGGGAACGGTGACGGCTTTTTGGATGCTGCGAACGCCGCAACAAGTGTAGGTGTATTGTAACTTATGATTCGTACATTTGAGGTACCAAGTTCCGCCAGGGCTGTGGTACCCTAGCGGTATGACCCCACCAAACCTGACCATCACCACCGAGCAGGTCAATAGCTTGCCTTTGCTGCTCGGCATCATTACCGACGTGGGCATCCGGGATCTGATCGATACGCAGCTCCAACCGCATGGGAACTGGGAAGGCGCCAGCGTGGGCACCGTGCTGAGCATCTGGCTGAGCCACATCCTCCAGGAGCGCGACCATACGATGGTCTCCGTGCGCGATTGGGCGACCGAGCGCGTCCAGACGCTCAATGCGTTGCTGGACATCCGCCTGCGCGACACCGACTGTACCGACGACCGCCTGGCCCACATTTTGACCATGCTCGGCGACCCGGCGACCCAGGCGGCCCTCGACGCGGCCCTGCTCCAGCGCTGGGTGCACGTCTACCGGCTGCCGACCGAGACCGTGCGCCTGGACAGCACCAGCGTCAGCGTCTATCACGACGACGTCGCTGAGGAGCGCCTGCTTCAGCACGGCTGGAGCAAAGAGCATCGCC
>CAIWUD010000453.1 GCA_903915775.1 uncultured Chloroflexota bacterium
ACTCGCCGTCGAGAGTCTCGGCCACGAGGTTTGAGTGCAGCAGCGGTGATGTGGGTTGGCCACGCTGGTTGAGCAGATCGTGGCGCATCTGGGCCATTTCGACCAGGTGACCGCGCTCATGCTCCACGACCCAGTTGCCCTGGTGCGTCAGCGGAATCACCCCAAACACCGCATGGTAGCCAGTGCGCCTCCATGCTGCCGCTGTTAGCCCGCGCAACAGGTTGAGCGTCTGCTGACGGCTCAGTTGAAAGCTCTCGAGGAGATCGGCAACCGCGTAGGCACGATAGACAGCTGCCCTGGCGAGGCGCGGTGGTGGTGCCGTGGGTAGACGTGGGTCATCAGTCTCGAGAATGAGCCAGGCACGCTCGCGGAAGAACTCATCGGTGTCGGTAAGATGGCCCAGGAGCTCCTTGATCGAGTAGCCACCTACAGCGGGAACGGTGAGCAGCAGATCATCGATGTCAGTCACAAGGGCGGTGACCGTTTCGATACCCTGCTCGAGCCGACGCATGATCGTGGTCGGTCCAAGCGTACCCATCGCTTCAGCAGCACGAAAACTCTGAAAACCTTCGCGCACGGTACCACAGATCGCACACACCTCCGGCGCACCCTCCATCATCTCGCCACAGCCAGTACAGACGAAGAGATCACCAAGTTCATCGGCCACCAGATCGCGCCCCTCGGCTAGGGCATGCTGAGCGCGTCCGAGTAGCTCACGCGAGATCAGGCTTGTACCCGTAACTGGCCCCGTCGCAACACTCTCTGGTTCGAGACCAGCAAGCGCCCGCGCAATGTTCGTTTTGGTATCCCCAACCTCACCGAGGGCACGAAAAGCCAACTCCGCACGGATACGCTTCACGCTGCTTGCCGCAGCGAAGAGACGTGCGATATTGAACCTGCGCTCTCGGCGCGCCTGCAGCGACCAGACATGGTACGCAGTGTAACCCAAACTCATGCTCGCAAGGAGACGTCGCTGCTCCAAATCATCAACACTCATAAATTACCCTCGTGCTCAGTGCGGATACTGCACCAGTTCAGTAAGGACGCCCTGACCACCGGCTTTCGGATGCACAAAAGCAACGAGGGTCTGGTGGATCCCTGGACGTGGTTCACGGTCGACCATGGGCACGCCACGGGACTGAAGTTCAGCTAGTGCAGCAACAATATCATCAACCCGATACGCAATGTGGTGGATCCCCGGACCCTTTTCGCGCAAGAACTTCGCAAAGGCTGCCTCTTCGGAGGTAGGGGCAATGAGCTCGAGGAGGGTCTCGCCTAGCCGTGCAACCGCCACAGCTATGTGACGATCAGGAAGGCTGATACGCTCCCACTCCCCCAGTCCGAAGGTCTGGCTATAGAAGATTATCGCATCTTCAAGGTCATGGACGGCAAAACCGATATGATCGACCTGGGTGAACATTGACGCTCCTCCTGGCACGCTTCCGCATCGGCTCGGTATACGTGATCATCTTAGGGGAGGTGTGAAAAGCGAAGCCCGGGCTTATACAGCCTCCAAGCGACTCCATTATAGCGTGTTCTCCGGGTCTCTAGCGAACCATCGAGTTGTCATCATTCGGTTACCAACCACTTTGACAGGAGCGATCCAGGCGCTACAATACAGAGAAGAGAGGGATCACTACCGGGGGCATGTCTCCAAGCAGCTTAACCGCTCGACGGGGAGTATAGAGAGCTTCATCCCTCCACGACCCCCAACCTAGCCCTAGTACCGCCAGACGGTCACACTGGCGCAGCCGAAATTGAACCGTCCCGAGTTCGTGCGTATGCCACTACAACCGGTGCAGCTGTCGGAGAGTTTAAGCCTACTTGCCGAAGCGACGCGTATCCTGTATGAGGATCGCCCGCTCGAGCAGCGATTCCATCGGCTCTTCGAGCTACTACGCCATACCACACGCTGCCGCGATGCCCGCCTGACCTGCTGGCTCCAGTCGGCGCAACCTGGTACCATCCGCCAACAGTTCTACTCAGTTGATAGTTGGCCCTACCCATGGGATGACGGACTGATGCGGCGTGTTGCCCTTGACGGGGCGATCAGTACGAGAACCATTGTGGTGAGCAATCCTGTGGCCGCAGGTGGACATCTCCCCGTAGCGCAGGCTGCCTACCTCGGTGCCCCCATTCACTGGGAGCGACGCCTCTGGGGGGTGCTTGAACTGCGTGCCGAGCAGACCATTGGCTTCGAGGGATCGACACGCAATCTGATAGGGGCGCTGCTCCCCCAACTCGCGGTCATCATTGCCCAGGAGGGGAATCGCCTCCCCCATGCGCCGATTGGGGTTTCCGATGGTGACACGCCTACCGGTCTCACCCTGGCACCGCGACAGCGTCGACAGTTAGCCGAGCTTGATCGGCAACTCGAAGCCATGCTCGACATGCACGAGCTCCTCAGCCTGCTTTTGCGGCGTGCGCTCACCGCAACCGGGGCCGAGGCGGGTGCCGTGGCCCTCGTTGACCATACCCTGGGTGAACTCGTCCTCCAGATCGCCGAGGGTTACCCCGATGCGATCTGGAACGGACTGCCCGCCCAGAGTCGTCAACGCCTCAGCTGGGAGACAGGGTTGGCCGGGCGCGTGGCCCGACTGGGCCGCGCACTCTTGATCCGTGATGTGACCCTTGA
>CAIWUD010000454.1 GCA_903915775.1 uncultured Chloroflexota bacterium
CAGGCCGTTAGCGGTCGTGTGGTTGGTGAAGCTCGCACCCCCATTGGTCGAGATGCCCAATCCACTGGCGGTGGCGACGTAGACCGTACTGCCGTTGGCGTAGACCCCACGCACACTGCTACTACCGAGACCGTCAGCCGTCGTGCGGTTGATGAAACTGGCCCCCCCATCGGTCGAGATGCTCAGTCCGTTGTCGGTGGCCGCGTAGATCGTGCTGCCACTGGCGTAGATCCCACGCACACTGCCACTGCCGAGACCACTCCCACTCGTTCTGTTCACACAGGTTGGTGCGGGAGTGCTGATGGGTGTGCCCGTTGCCGTCGCGGTTGCAGTTGGGGGAACCCCGACGGTTGTTGTTGCTGTGAACGTTGGTGTACGTGTGGCCGTGTTCGTTGCCACGGGTGTGGCCGTGTTCGTTGCCACGGGTGTGGCTGTTGCCAAGGGTCCAAGTTGTGCTAAAGCCTGGTCAACTTGAATTCGTGGTCGGGTGATACCGTTACGGCTATCGGTGATTAGTTGACCTGTTTGCTGTAACGCATTCAAGATGGTAGCGACACTCGCACCCGGCGCCGCCTGCTTGAGCAACGCCCAGGCCCCTGCGACGTGGGGTGTTGCCATTGAAGTACCACTGAGGCCTGCATAGCCACCAGGTACTGAGGAGACAATCACCTGACCAGGTGCAAGCAGACTTAAGAAAGAAACGCTGTTAGAGAACGCAGAAACCCGGTCAGCTTGGAGACCTGAGCGCTGTGTGGTTGTAGAGCCGACGCTTACCACCGAAGAGATACATGCAGGACTGGCGATCGCGTTCGTGGAAGCCTCATTGCCAGAGGCAACTACAGTAGCGATATTTACGCTCCGTAGTTGATCAATGGCAGATTTAATGAGTGCGTTTACGGAATCGCTATCACAGTGAGACGTATACTGTCCAGCACCTACGCTCAGGTTGACCGAGGCGATTGCGTAGCTGTTGCGCAAACTATAGACATGCTCCAATCCGGCGACCAGATCGCTGATCAATGCCGAAATGCACGGAACACCACTACCACAGTCATCAAAACGCGAGAAGATCTGTATCGCGATCAGCTTTGCACCGGGTGCAACTCCGGAGACACTGGCGTATGAACCAGAAATGATGAGACCGGTCTCTTTCCCCGCAATCGTACCGGCAACATGAGTCCCATGGTTGCAGCCAGTCGTTCCGACACAATCCTCACCGGAGTCGGGTGCAGTTGAGCTTGCTACTCCACCCGGACAGAGGCTGTTAATGCCCTGACTGATATCGGCTGTCGAGAAGCAGGCCTCAGCAACGACCTGGCCGGCGAGAAACTGGTGATTCTTATCGACGCCCGTATCGAGTACCGCCACGGTCTGCCCGGTACCGGTGTAGCCGCTAGACCAGACCGCGGGAGCACCAATGATCGCGTTGCTCTGATCCATGAGGAGGGGGAGGGGGCGATCAAGACCGATGCTCACCACCTCAGGGGCAGCGGCAAGGGCGCGCAGACCGGCAGCATCCACACTCGCGGCAAGGGCTGGGACGATCGAGTAGGTGTGACTAATCGTAGCCGGAAGATCGGCCAGACGGAGCCGCACTGCCTCCTGGGCCCGTGCGATCGCACGGCGCTGTGCAGCGATCTGGGCCGTATCGGTCACTATGCCCTCAGGTTGGGTGGTAACCCCTAGGCCCACGATAACACGGACACGACCGGTAGAGTCCGCCTCAGTGAGCAGATCGGCAAGTTGGCGATCAAAGTCAGCACTGCGCTTCGGTGGTGTCACCGGTGGAGTAGGCGCAATTGCCTCTGCTACATACTGACCAATGAGTAGAGGTAAGAGTAGCAGTATGCTGATGAGCAGTATTGTGCGCCGTCGCGATCCCGGTTGGGTTGATGTTGAGTTGGGTGACATAATGATGTCGTTCCCGTATAGCCACCGTTTCCATCCCTAGGATGGATTTCACCTCACTATACCAAACGTCTTGTATTATTCAAATCAGCGGATGGAATGTGTGGAGGATGCAATTCCGCCACCACTTAGGGTATAATGTGCACCCTAGTCTGACCTACCGGTGGGAGGCGTGGAGGGCGGAGCCTTCCGCAAAAACCAACCTCGCCTTGGTGCTGCTGGCGCGGACACAATTCAACCCTGCCTAACGAGTGTGATGACCCATGGCACAACAGCGCCCTTTAGCGGCATTTGCGTCACGTGACTTTCGGCTCATCTGGATCGGTAATCTCGTATCGCTCACTGGTACAGAGATGAGTCGAGCGGCGGTAGCATGGCAGGTCTACCAGGTTACTGGTGATCCGCTGGCCCTCGGGATGATCGGTGCAGCGCGGTTAATACCGATGGTCCTTCTCGCCCTGGGTGCGGGGGTCCTGGCCGATGCTTTTGATCGGCGGAAACTCCTGATTGGTGCTCAGGTGGCCCTGCTTATCTGCTCACTGACCCTCGCCGTGAGTACGAGCCTTGATGTAGTCACGATCTGGCTCATCTACGCCATTACTGCCCTCGCGGGAGCGGCAAGTACGATCGGCCTACCAGCCCGCCAGGCCCTCATCCCCTCCCTCGTTCCGCGTGAACATCTGGCCGGTGCGCTGAGTCTCAACATTACGGCGATGCACCTGGCGACTGTGCTAGGCCCAACCGTGAGTGGCCTGATCATTGCTAACTCTGGTGTTGGACCGGTCTACTGGCTCGATGCTGCAAGTTTCATCGTCCTGATCAGCACCCTACTCCTCATGAGCCCACGTCCGCTTGAGGTGCAACAGCGTGATGTCAGCCTACGGGCTGTAGTTGATGGGTTGCAGTTCATCCGGCGCAACAAGCTGATCTGGAGTAGCATGCTGCTCGATTTCCTGGCGACATTCTTCAGTGCTGCAACAACCCTCATTCCGCTCTTTGCCGAGGAGATTCTGCAGGTTGGGCCAGAAGGTATGGGCCTGCTCTTCGCCGCACCCTCAGCAGGAGCGGTCATCGCGAGTATCGTCATCTCCTGGAGTGGGGCAGGGCGCCGTCAGGGACCACTGCTCCTCTGGTCGGTGGTGATCTTTGGGCTCAGCACGATCGTTTTTGGTCTCTCAAACTGGTTCTGGCTCTCACTCCTGTTGCTGGCCATAAATGGTGCCGCCGATACGGTAAGCATGGTAGTACGTGGCACGATTCGGAACCTGGAGACCCCTGATACCATGCGCGGACGCATGGTTGCGATCAATATGCTCTTCTTTGCTGGTGGTCCGCAGTTGGGGGAAATCGAGGCTGGCGTTGCCGCTCGGCTGCTCGGTGGCCCCCTTTCGGTTGCCCTGGGCGGCGTAGCGTGCGTGGCCATGACCGGTCTGCTTGCGGTGGCGACTCCCGAGCTCCGACGCTATACCGATGGTACTCGGCATGCCGCATCCCCCGATCAGGCGGTATGTACGCCCTCCTCACCATAGGGCGGTGAGGAGCACTTCCTCCTCCAGTTCCCATCCCCATAGCGTGCTGCGCTACACAATTCGGTCGTGAACCTTGTTTGAAGATAACGCTTCCCTAGCTCTCTACGCCGCACCGAGCGACAGCTTCGCAGGCGAGATGCCCGCACTCCTAGGGGAAGGGTAAACTGTTACGTTTGAGGATAGTTCCATGCTCCACGATCTGCCAATTTCCGTTATCGGCCCTGGTGCTATGGGTGAAGCCATTGTCGGTGGCCTGCTCCGCCAACAACTCGTTGCCCCCGACCAGATCCTGGTCAGTCACCCGCGTGAGGAGCGTCGCCGTCAGTTGGCCGCACGCTACGGTGTCCAGACGAGCCACGATAATGTTGCGGCTGCTCTCTGGGGACGGGTGGTCATCTTTGCGGTCAAACCCCAACAGTTGACACGTCTGCTCGACTCACTGCGCGGTACGATGCGTGAGGATGACCTGGTCATCTCAGTGGTGGCTGGCATGCCAATTGCACGGTTTGTCCAGGCCCTCGACCATGGGGCTGTGGTGCGCAGCATGCCCAACACTCCCGCCATTATCGGCGAGGGCATGACGGTCTGGACTGCGGCTCCGGTGGTCAATGCTCAGCAGCGCGATTGGGCGCAACAAGTTCTTGGTACCCTGGGCCGTGAGCTCTACGTTGATAGCGAGGGCTACCTCGACATGTCGACGGCGATCAATGGAACTGGACCAGCCTACGTCTTCCTCATGATGGAGGCGATGATCGATGCGGGCGTCCATCTGGGGCTTTCCAGGCGCATCGCTGAGGAGTTGGTCGTTCAGACCATGCTCGGCTCGGTACGCTACGCCCAGCAGAGTGGTGCTCACCCAGCGCAGTTGCGCAACGCCGTCACTTCACCCGGCGGTACCACTGCGGCTGCACTGAGTGAGCTTGAGCGTGGAGGCATGCGTACGGTACTTGCCGATGCGATCTGGGCTGCCTACCGGCGCTCTACTGAGCTTGGGAAGTAGAAGCCGTGCGGTTGGCTAGGGTAGACGTACCGTGTCAATCGCCGGCCCATCAGCACGTAGAATGGCAACCATGTTTGCGCTAGCCCGGTAGATCATCCAGCTGAAGCCGTTTGGTGCCGGAAACTGCAGCACACGCCCAGCATCAGCTTGTTCCGGTAATGTTGCCCACCCAAGCGCCTCACGCAGTTCTGGGTTTGTCGACCAGACTTTGCCAAAGCCACGAATGGGGGGGAAGGTGCCAGGTGGTGGGTCTGAAGGGTAGCTGATCGTCTCACCCTCCTGGTAGGTATCGGCATACCAGCGCCATGTGTAGCCGTCGCGCCGATTGGAGATCAACGCGAAGATATGCCCAGGCTCACCAGGGTAGCCGGGTACCCAGTACAGCGCACCCCAGACAAAGGGTTGCCATGCCAACGTCGTCCACTCGCGCCCCAGAAAGTAGCTACCGCAGCCGAGATCACGGGCACGCTGCTCCCAAGTTGAGCGCATGTCGGCGGGAAACTCGGGGCATGCCGGGAGGCTGAGGATGCGGTACACTTCGTTGCCAAGCAGACCGAGCAGGATTTCGTAGGGCGTGCCGGCTAGTTCGGGGTGCAACTCCATGCGTCGGCGCTCGAAGTATTGGACCACCTGTAGTTGTCGTGGTCCCACCTGTACACCCTCCTCACCACTGATCGGGTAGCCGAAGCGTGCAAGTCCGCCGTTGGCTTCCCAGTAGCGCAGGAACTTCCCACAGAGGTTGTGGCGCGTCTGCGGGAAGTAGCGACATTCCCCATCGGTGCGGGGAAGCTCGGCCGGGAAGTAGCTCTGCCATGGCCGCCCCTGGAGCTCCAGGTATTGGGCACCGAGGCGCCCCGTTAACACACCTAGACCCTCGGCCGAGTGATCCTCGAGGCGATCACGCTCGAACCACTGCACCATGCCCGTCCAGTTCCCCTCCACCGTCTCGATCGCTGGTGCCGAGATGGGGAAGCCGAAGATAGCCAGTCCACCATGCGCTTCCCAGTAGCTGCGGAAACGGCCACTGATACAGTAGCCGGTCTCTGGAAAACAGCGCGCCTCTTCAGCTGAGGCGCGGGCCGCGTGAGGCCAGGTGAGCATAGGGATGAGCAAGATGAGCGCAATCAATAGTCGATACGTGTGCATATTCATTCAGATGATGCGAACGTATGCGCGTGGCGGGTGGTTTCGGGGAGGCGGTAGCGGGTGGTACAGGCGAGGAGAATGTCTGCTGCACTCGCCATACTGACACGATGGCCGGGTGAGACGTAGACAGGACGCACCCCACGGCGCGTGCGGATTACCCTACTCGGCGTACCGCTCCTCTTGCCAGGGATCGGCATGGTTATTGTAGCCGTAGCGCTCCCAGAAGCCAAGCTTATCGTAGGAGAGGAACTCGATGCCCCGTAGCCACTTGGCACTCTTCCAGAAATATTTGCCCGGAGTGAGGAGGCGCAGTGGGTAGCCATGCTCTGGCGTGAGCTCCTCGCCATCAAACTTGTAGGCTAGCATGGCATCGGGGTGCATCAACACCTCAAGGGGCACGTTGGCCGTGAAGCCCTGTTCGCAGTGGGCAAGGACGAAGCGCGCCGTCGGTTTCAGGGTCGGGATCGTGCGCAGAAACTCACTGAAGCGTACCCCTTCCCAGTGCGTATCGAGCTTACTCCAGCGTGTGACGCAGTGAATATCGGTCACAATCTTGCAGGTTGGTAGTGCACGAAACTCGGTAAAACTGAGCCTTACCGGCTCTTCGAGCTCACCCCAGACGCGCAGATCCCAACTCTGCTCGACATTGCCGTAGTTTGGTACATCCCCGTAGTGGAGAACGGGAAACTTATCCGTCACATACTGGCCGGGGGGGACACGCCCCTCTTGACCCTCCGGGGTATGGTCACGCTTCTTGAATGGGTTGAACATCGTCGTGCTCCTGAATTGCAAGCCCCGTTTCGTCGTGCGTTGCTGCGCGGTGCAGGTGAGCCCGTTTGCCTCTTTCGAGCGAGCCGGGAAGGGCGTAGTCATCCAAGCAACAGCTGGACTGCCTTGGTTACTCGGCTGGGCCCGAAGAGTCTGGCAGCGTGTCCGTGGCTACAGCTCACGGCGCCCCTCGAGCGCTGCCCCCAAGGTGTCAGGATCGGCCCACTCGAGATCCGCGCCGGTCGGTAAGCCCCGTCCAGGTCTGGTGATACGTACGCCGAGGGGGGCAAGATCTTTGAGCAACAGGTAGGATGTCGCGTCACCCTCGGTGTTCGGATTTGTGGCCAGGATGACTTCATCGATCGGCTCACTCCGTACGCGAGCCAGTAGCTGGTCGATCTTCAGATCTTCACGGTAGACCCCCTCAAGGGGAGCGATATGGCCGTGGAGAACATGGTAGAGCCCCCGGAACGCGCCGGTTCGTTCGATCGCCAGCACATCCAAAGGCTCCTCGACGACACAAATCGTGCGCTGATCACGCTGCGGACTGCTGCAGATGAGACAGAACTCGTCGACGGTAATATTGAAGCAGCGGGCACAGAGGCGTACCTGCGCCTTCAGTGCCTGGATGGCCTGGGCAAGGGCTTCAGCCTGCTCACCCTGGGCGCGCAGGAGAAAGAAGGTGAGCCGAGACGCACTCTTCGGACCGATCCCCGGCAGTTTGCCAAACTCCTCGATCAGTCTGGCTACTGGCTCCACCAGCAGATTGTCGCTGCGCTTGATCATAACCGCACCGGATTAGAAGAGGCCGGGCATCCCTTTCATGCCGCCCATGAGTGGTCCCATACGCTGCTCAGCGAGCTGTTGAGCCCGCTTTGAGGCATCGCTGAAGGCAACCATTAGCAGATCCTGCAGCAGTTCGATATCCTCCGGGTCAACCACTTCGCGGCTAATAGTGATGCTCTGCAGTTCCCGATGACCATTCATCTTGACGGTGATCGCGCCACCACCGGCGCTCCCTTCAATCTCCGTTGCGGCAAGCTCTTCCTGAATCTTCTGCATCTGGCGCTGCATCTGCTGGGCCATCTGCTGTAGCTGACGTGGGTTCATGGTTACTCCTTGGGCATGGCCGTGCGGTACGACCCTGGTTGTGCTGAAAGATGGCCGCCATTGGTGCACCTACCCCGCGGGGCAGGGTTCTGCCCTCCTCTATGCGCCACTCCTCACACCTCTCTATTAGCTTACCACATTTGGCACCCTGCGACTATCCCTGGTAACTGTTCACACTTCTCCTGGAGCGAGGGCGTCTCGCCCTCGTGGCACTCCCCC
>CAIWUD010000455.1 GCA_903915775.1 uncultured Chloroflexota bacterium
CCAAGGGGTTCTTGCCCAGTCTTGTACTAAAGAGCTCGTGCTTTTCCTGTTGTATCGATATGAACATGTGCGAAACAAAGGAAATTATACAAACAGAAGTGAATAATTTATTCAAAACTCAATGTAAAAAGACCAAAAACTTTAATAAGGATCTAACACAAGCTAGTTTACGGATGAAATTACTTTTGCTATAGTGTCAACAAGTAACGTATTTGACCAAATTGCACTATTTATACGAACTGAATATCTTTTACGTTGCTGTTGATGCGATTTCGAAGCACATAGAAACTATTTACGAGCAATGAACAAGTACACGAATACCCAAAACCAAACTTCACTTGCAGTAATTTCGCATTTGACGGGTAGTGGTGTCGGGGGAAGCGTATGTATTCGCTCGGACAATTTCACGAGAATTGACTACACAACACCTCACCTCCTCTTGTCATCAATCCAGATGTTTTTGATACTCTAAATGTTGACCGCCCTTCGCAGGAATGATCGTTGAAAGGTTGACCACCCCTACATCCTCTGGGACGATGTCCGGTAGTGTCATGCCTGACTAGCCGCAGAGGTGGAGATGCTGAACGTGGATCAACATGCCGCGATCCGATATGCCTACTATACGGAGAACAAGAGTATTCGGGCCATCGCACGGGAGCTCAAACTATCGCGCCAGACGGTGCGGAAGGCCATTGGGTCACCCACGGCGCCGCGCTATACGCCGACGCGTCCGCGGTCGGCACCCAAGTTAGCACCCTTTCAGGAGCGACTGACTGAACTGCTCGAAGAGCAGGCCCGCCAACCGCGGAAACAGCGCTATACCACCCACAAGATCTACCAGATCCTGGCTGCTGAAGGGTATACCGGCAGTGAATCCTACCTCCGTGCGACTATCACGCAGATCCAACAGACTAGCCGCCGTCCCAAGACCTTTCTCCCCCTCCAGTTCCGGCCCGGCCAGGATGCACAGGTCGACTGGGGTGAAGCCGAGGCCGTCATTGCCGGTGAACCGGTCACCGTCCAACTCTTTGTGATGCGCCTCTGTTATGCCCATCGTGCCTTTGCGATGACCTTTCCGACCCAGCGACAGGAGGCCTTTTTCGCCGGTCATGTCGCCGCCTTTACCTTCTTTGGCGGTGTCCCGCACCGCATCAGTTACGATAATCTCACGACGGCGGTCGCACCCGTCATGACCGGGCGCACCCGTACCGAGCGCCAGGCGTTTACCGCCTTCCATAGCTATTACCTGTTTGAGCCGCACTTCTGTAACCTGAACGCTGGCCACGAAAAGGGACAGGTGGAACACGAGGTCGGCTATGTCCGCCGCAACGCGCTCGTGCCCGTCCCCGTAGTGGACTCCTATGCCGACCTGAATGCTGCCCTGCACCGCTGGTGCCAGCAGGAAGACCAGCGCCACGTGACTGGCCAACCTCGGCCTATCGGGGTGATGTGGGCTGAGGAACAACCGCTCCTGCGCGCGCTACCACCGCAACCGTTCCCCTGTTGCATCACGACCACCGCGACCCTTACCCCGTATAGTCAGGTCATCTTTGAAACCAACCGCTACTCGGTTCCCGCTGACCGGGCCGTGCGTAAACTCGTCATCCGCGCCTATCCCTTCCACATCGACATTCTGGCCGATGCGACCGTGCTGGCCACCCATCCCCGTTGTTACGACCGCGAGCAAGATGTGCTCGACCCCTTGCACTATTTGCCGCTCCTCCTCGAACGCCCGGGTGCGCTGGACCACGCCAAACCGATTCAGCACTGGCAGGCCCGTTGGCCACCGAGCTATGACCGCCTGCTGCGCCGCCTCCGACGTGAGTGGCCGGATGGCCGCGGCGTGCGCGAATTTGTCCGTGTGCTCCAGTTGCACCAGCACTATCCGCCTTCCCTCATCGCCGACGCCGTCGAGCAGGCACTCCGCCTCGGCTGTATCCAGGCCGATGGGGTGCGTCTCTGTCTCCAGCAGCTCCTGCATCCCACGCCAACGACCGTCCCACTTGATTTGCAGGACCGTCCGCACCTTGCGGCGATTGGGAACCAGCCTATCGACCTCCAGCAGTATGACCACCTAGTGACCGGAGCCACCGAATGACGAACAATCCCGCGCTCGAAATCGCCCTACGCCACCTGAAACTCCCAGCCTTTGTCCAACACTACGAACGATTCGCGGACGATGCGGCGTGCGCGAATCTGAGTTATGACCGCTACCTCCAGGCCTTGGCCGACCAGGAAGTGAGTCGCCGCGAGGTGGTACGACAGCGCCGCTGCCTCCAGCATGCCGGCTTTCCCGTCTTGAAAACCCTCGCCGATTTCGACTGGCACGTCATCCCGCAGCTCAATCGAGCGCAGATCCTCGAACTCGCGCAGGGTGCCTATCTCAGCCGCGCAGAAACCATTATCTTGGTGGGGAACCCCGGCCTCGGGAAAACCCATATCGCAACCGCCTTGGGCGTTGCTGCGGCGCACCAGGGCCATCAGGTTCGCTTCTTTACCGCTGCCGGCCTCACCGCAGATCTGATCCAAGCGCAGACCGAACATCGCCTGACCAAAGTGCTCGCGCAGTTGCTGAAGTACCGCCTCCTCATCGTCGATGAGCTCGGGTTTCTCCCCCTTTCCCCGAGTGGGGCACAACTCCTCTTCCAATTCTGTTCCACGATCCACGAACGAGTAGCCCTGATTGTAACGACCAACTTACGCTTTACCGACTGGACGCAACTCTTCGGCAGTGAAAGCTTGACCGCGGCCTTACTCGACCGGTTGACGGCTCGTGCCCACATTCTGGAATTTGTTGGCGAATCCTATCGGCTACGCCAGCGTAAACAACGCAAGTAACCGCATCCACATCGTATGACGATTTTGGGGCTCCGCCCCAAGCCCCGCCGATTAGGAAGCGGGGAGGCCAAGGTGGTCAACTTTTAGATGATCACGTGGTCAACGTTTCGCCGATCACCCAACGAACGAGAAGCCGGAAGTGGTCAATGTTTCGCCGATCAAGTGGTCAACTTTTCGATTGACAAATACATACGGCATGGCATTGACCATCGTGACTGATGGCAGTGAGCAAAAGCCGATAAGCCACGCAAGACAGACGCATGGTAGCATAACAGCCCGTGCCAGAGCGGTACCGAAAGAATCAGGAACCCCTGAGGCACTGCGATTGTCTCAGGGGTTCTTGTGGAGTTGAACAATGATCTTCCTGGTTAAGTGACAGAGAGATCAATAGCCAAAGCACCCCACACTGCGCGAAGCCTAGAGTGTCCCAGTGCTACAGTAACGGTAGTTTGTGCAGGAGAGAGCTGATTGAACACTGAATGGAGGGGTCGAATCGTCGCTCACCACCCATACCATAATGGCATTAGAACGCAAACAGCCCACTCATCTCAACCGTTGGCTCACTTGCCACCCCCCAGGTGCATCTTCGACACTACCTTTCCATGCACTCCATTGAGTTCGTGTCACTACCACGCTAATCGCTGGTGTCTCACTCCCTCCTAAGGGCGTGGTTCCAACCACATTCACCTCTACCACCTTGGGATCGCTATCGAACGCGGCGATAATTGCGTTAATCATGCGCAATCGACCCAACCGCACAATCTGTTCCTTCGAACCCAGTTCATTAATTGGCATGGTGATGGTTATACGTGGTCCATTGCCAAAGTCTCCGAACACTACCTTTGTCACTGCCCCATCACGATTGACAAATGGGCTGGCCCCCTTTATCTGTTCAGCTAGAGCTTCTTCAGGGTTAGGTGTCTGTGTTAGAGGAATCGAAGTATTTGTAGCAATTGTTGGTTGGGCAGTTGGCTGGGCAGTTGGCTGGGCAGTTGGTTGGGCAGTTGGTTGGGCAGTTGGCTGGGCAGTTGGTTGGGCAGTTGGTTGGGCAGTTGGTGGTTGACCTTCAACTGCTCCTTGAACCGTTGGCGTTATCGAATCAGGCTCACCACTACTAGGTATAATCAATCCTAATGGACAGCAACACACAATTCCGACTAGACTCAAGATAGCTGCCTTGTTTAAAATACTTTTTGCCCAAAGCCTACGTACTACCTGCATCATATCCTATATCCTCCACACGTTTTTGGATACTCTCCTCGCCTTCACCGAAATCAGCCCATCAACCACGAGTCGCCATCCTACAAGCTGCACCACGTCACGCGCTTGGCGGTGCTCCAGTACGCAGTACGGCTGATTGTCGGTACTCAGCAGCGTCGGGCAGTGCGATGAACTCGACCGGCTTGTTGAAATTCTGGCGTACCACCTGCTCGATCTCTTGGAGCGTTACGTGGAAGAACTCGCGGCGCTGATTGATCATGTTCAGACGCCGCTTCTCGAATGCCTTATGTAGTGCGCTTTCCAGCGTTGGCGCATCTTCACTGAAGATCAGGGCGTGAATGTCGAAATCGAAGGGTACCGAAGCATCACCCAGTTCGTCAATACGTTCCTGCGGGTCGAGCCGTCGTGTGACGCCGATCTTGAACACATTTTCGCCAAAGGCTCCGAGGTTTGAGATGATGTAGACGTAGCCAGCCCGCGTATTACGCTCACGGTTGAGCACGTCCTGGCGCGCCTTGGCAAGTTCGGCCATCTCCCGCTCGATACTCGCCCGTTCCTGGACGATCAGTTCGCGCTCGGCATCGCTACCGGCTTTCTGCAGTTGGGCATCCAAGGTGGCAAGCGCCTTAACAAAGTGTTTTTCTTCCTTATCGAGCTTCAGCTTTGCCTCCTCAATCTCCCGCAATAGCTTTGCCTCCTCGCGCATCTGCTCACGCAGACGCTTCTGCTCCTCTTTCTCCTGCTGCTTTTTCAACTGGTATTCGTAGGCGAGAGAGAGTTCTTGCACCTTCAGATTGAGATATTCGGGTGTAATGCTGATCCCAAGCCGCCGTGCAAGCTGGTTTAGCGTCTCGTACGCCTTCCGGATCCGTTTCTCGGTCGAATCGACGTTGCTGAACTTCACATTGACGATTGCTGCGTCACACTCATTATTGAATGAGCGCACGATCAATTTCACGTTGTCCTTGATCATGCGCTCGCCCTCTTTGGCGCTATTGTTCACTGTCCAGTTAGTCGGGCTGTTCACGGCACGGCCACTTTTGATCAGCACGGCCTGCTCATCCCGAATCTGCTCCAGGCGAGTTCGGTATGCCTCCGCGTTTGCTAGTGCATACTTCGGCTGGTACAGGCCGAAAGACTGTAGCAGGATTTCGTCGTCCATCGACACCAGATCGCTGCGCTTCTCCTTCACCTGGCGCTCGAGATCGGCGAGCTCACGATCGTGGCCCTGGCGCCGCTTTGCGTGAATCTCGTCGAGCCCGGCAATAGACTGCTCCAGCTCCGCTTTCTTCCTGGCTAATTCATCGATTGCCCTCTGCAACTCATAATGCTCTAGGTGCTGCGTAGCGGAAAGCGTTGCCTTCAAGGCGTCACGATCGGTGCGCACGGTTTCGAGCTCGGCCTTGATTTTGCTCACACGGAAGATGTCGAAGAGACTCATACTGCACTCCTTACATGGAATGTCGCTACGTGATGCTTAACCTTGCCAGACATTGTAATCGAATGCACGACGATATCGACCGCTTTTTCGCAGTGTTTTCGCCTCTTTTAACACATATGTTTTGTTTGTCACGAACTGTGCTATATACTTTCCAAAACCGCTGAGGGTGTGACGTGTGTTTTTGCACGTCAGCTCATGCTGTCGGGCTGAAGCCCTTCACTACGGGTGTGAAGGCTGCCTGCGTAGCATGGTATCGGAGCAGGTACCAAACTCATCGAAGTAGATGGGCTGCGGCAGGAACGTAGCGCGTTCGGGGAGGAGCTTCCGCCCCGACTTGATCGTCCGGAACCAGGTATCGGGCAGTGCATCGAGATCCGTGTCAGGATCCCAGACATCGCCCACGAGCAGGTAGCCATCGGTAGCCTCCTCCTCCTCCTCGGAGTTGTCCATGAATTCGCGGGGGAGCAGACGTGATCCCTGGCGCGCCACACAGATAAAGGCGTGCCCCGAGCTACGGCTGAAGACATTCGGATAGATCGGCTTCTGACGCTCCTCATCAGTTTTGTAGAGACCCGGCTCAAGGGTGATAAAGCGCTCGTCACCCTGGTCGAGCGTCGTGTAGACCGAGCCAGTCTGCGAGATGAACTGGTGTAGCCGGAAGGGCAGAATCGTAGCGCGGCTACCAGACTGCTGGATGGCAGCGTTGACGCTGCTGATCCAGAGCAGGATGCCCTCCAGTGCCGCCCGACAGGCGGACATAGGCTCGCCCGACGCTGCCGAGAGCGCCTCGGCCAGCGCGCCGACCGACCGTGGGCGACGGCGCACCAGTACCCCGTCACGCTCCTCGATCGCCGCCTCGCGCTCCATCCAGTGGGCTAGAGGATGGGCCCGGAGCTCAGCCTCGTGCGTGGATGGAGTCACTCCAGCGCGGATCGCCGCAGCGAGCGTCTCTCGCGCATGTGCGACAACCGAGCCGTCCAGTGAGCGGGCCAGCGTCTCATTGACCACCTGTGCTGGGGTAAAGCCCTTACCGAACAGCCTCGACGCCACAGCGGCAACCTCGGCGCGCTGCTCCTCGACACTCCCCCCACTCACCATCGTCGCCGAGGTACCGATGCAGGTCACCTCATGTTTGCATTGGGCACGAATGCGCCTAATCAGCATCGCGACATCAGCACCCTGGCGCCCGCGATAGGTGTGCAACTCATCGAACACCAGGTAGCGCAGGTGATCGTAGATCGCGTCGCGGATAGGGCGCTCCTGCAGCCGGGTGAGCAGGAGCTCGAGCATCATGTAGTTAGTGAGCAGGATCTGCGGCGGATTGGCGCGCATGGCCGCCCGTTTCGCCTCATCCTCCTGGCCAGTATATTGGCCAAAACTGATCGGGAACTCCCTTCCGGTCGCCGCGAGAAAGTTATCCTGATACTTCTTAAACTCACCCGACTGGCTATTGATCAG
>CAIWUD010000456.1 GCA_903915775.1 uncultured Chloroflexota bacterium
AGCTGTTGGCTCATGCCCAGCAGCCAGTAGCGGAGTTCCCCCCTCCCACCCCGCATAATTCGGGTTATCCACATGTTGGTGATAGGTTTCACGAACTGGTCGTCGCGCCTGCTTAATATCGGCCACCCTGGGTGGTTTGTGCCGTTCGAGCATCTGCTGGAGCAACTCCGGGGGGGTCGACGGTTTTGCCAGTTCACCGGCAACCGTCTGATTCAACCAGCCACTACGAATCTTCTCTGCGAAGGCCGGATGTTGTGCTGCGCGGTAGTGGATGTTGATCAGCGTTGCGGCACTGTCTGGGCTAGTACCAGTGACAGTGAGGAAGGTGTACCATTCCCCCTCGGCGGCTTTCGTCCGCGCTTCACTCATGTAGCGACACGCTTCGAGGAGCGCCTCGCCGATGCGTCTGCGCGCCCCGATAAACCGTACCGCTAGTTCGCGTACGGCTTCGCTGAGGGTGTCAGCTTCCGGGGGGAGGGTGACCGAGGTGGGGGTAGCGTCGATCGTGGTGGTGGAAAGCTCGTAGATCGGTCGCGTCGATGGTTCGCTCGGCGGACGATCCGGAGCTTTAATAATCAGGGGCTGTTTTTTAGGCATGGTTCCGTCTCAACTCGGCTTGACACGCTTCCAGAAGGTGTGGCGGGCAAAGCACTCTACAAAGAACGTGAACCTCGTTTTAGTACCGCCAGACGGTAACGTCGGCCCAGCCGAAATGAAACCATCCCTAGTTTGCTACTCCAGTTTGCATCTTCCCGCGGCCATACCGTTCGCAAACCTCCAGGGCCAGTCGGGCGTACGCCTGAGCGCTACTGCTGTTCGGTGCATAGAGCCCGATCGGCTGGCCTACTGCCGGTGCTTCGACGAGCTTGATATTGAAGGGGATGGTCGTCTCAAAGACGAGGCTACCGTAGCGCTCCCGTGCCGCCTGCTCCACCGCTTGGTTGACACTGGTTCGGCGATCAACCATCGTCATGAGAATGCCCTGAATAGCCACACTGGGATGGAGTTGCCGAATCAGGGCAATGGTCTCCTCCAGGTGCGCCATTGCGTGGAGGGCGAAGATGTGCGCTTGCAGCGGAACCAGCAGCGAGTCTGCGGCAGCCATGGTGTTGAGCGTAAGCAACCCCAGAGAGGGCGGAGAGTCGATCAGAATGAAGTCGTAGCGCTCACGAACAAGCTGTAAGGCGCGTCGTAGGAGCAACTCGCGCCCGACATGGCCGGCCAGAACGAGTTCGGCACGGGCGAGGCCAAGGGTTGCGGGGATGATGTCGACGTCGAACGCAGTGGGTTGGATGGCCGACTCTACCCCTCGCACCGGATCCATCAGCAGGTCAAAAACTGAGGTGGTGATCTGCGTTGGGTCGAGCCCTACGGCCTGGGTGAGGTTGCTTTGGGCATCCATATCTACGAGCAGGACGCGTAACCCCAGTCGGCCAAGCTCTGTGCCAAGCGAGAGGGTGGTCGTGCTCTTCCCCACCCCCCCCTTCTGCATCACCACCCCAATGACCGGCATCCGGGACTCCTCTCCGCTGCTACAGATCTGCTGCTGCGCCCACG
>CAIWUD010000457.1 GCA_903915775.1 uncultured Chloroflexota bacterium
GGCTTCGCCCTCCACACCTCCCGGAAGCGTGTCAAGCTGGTTTGAAACATGCCGGCTTAAGTGGCACCTACAGGTTGGGCAGGCTGGAGTGTGACCTCCACGCGGGAGCCCAGCTGCTCCAGGCGATGCACCAGCCGGTTGCGGAAGGATACGGAGCGGTCAGAGGCACGCCCACCATCCTGCACCAAGCGATCCCATCCACCTGCCCCGTTCGCATGTCCAGGCGCAGCTGCGCCTTCCGGCTCCGTGGCTACCACCGCAGCCACGGAGCTACTCGGCCAGTTCCGCAGGTAGGCTGATCATCATGGTACTATCGAACGCGTGCCACGAGGGGATGGCAACCGGGTCAGCCATCGCGGCCTGTAGCACCTGCGTATGCGGGCGCAGCCCGCCACACCTCCCCCGCAGTAGACTGTCAGTGGACCAGCGATGAGGCCTCCTGCGTCTTCTTCATCGCGTGCTCCTGCTCGGCAAGGTACCATGTCGCTTCCATGGCCGCCCTACAGCCCTCACCAGCGGCAGTGATCGCCTGACGGTAGACATGATCCACGACATCACCTGCCGCGAAGATACCCTCGATGTTGGTGCGTTGGCGCCCATCGGTCACAATATACCCCGCCTCATCGAGGGTCAAGAGCCCCTGAAAAAGGCTCGTGTTTGGGACGTGGCCGATGTAGGGAAAGACCCCATCCACGGCCAGTTCACTCATCGCCCCACTCTTCAGATTGCGTAGCTGTACGTGCTGGACGCGCCCCTCGCCACCAATCGACTCGACGGCACTATCCCAAACAAAACGTACCTTCGGATTGGTAAAGGCGCGCTCCTGGAGGATCGGGTCGGCACGGAGCGAATCGCGGCGGTGCACAATGATCAACTCATCCACGTAGCGGGTCAGAAAGAGCCCCTCGTCGAGGGCGCTATTCCCACCACCCACCACCACCACCTTCTTGCCACGGAAGAAGAAGCCGTCACACGTGGCACAGTAGCTCACCCCGCGATTGGCGAGCTCATCCTCACCCGGAACCCCCAACTTGCGCGGTGAGGCACCGGTCGAGACAATGATCGTATCAGCGCTCAGCTGTTCACCGCTATCAGTCTGCAGGATGAAGGGTCGCACCCGTGCATCGATCGCCGTGATCAGCGTATCCTTGAACTGTGCACCGAAGCGGGCAGCCTGCTTCTCCATGTTATCGGCCAGTTCGAAGCCACCAATCCCCTCAACAAAGCCGGGGTAGTTCTCAACCTCTGAGGTTGTGGCGATCAATCCACCGGGCTGGAGCCCACGAACAACCAGCGGCTCAAGGTTCGCCCGCGCCGCGTAGAGCGCAGCGGTCAGCCCCGCTGGACCTGAGCCGATAATAATGACTTTGCTATGCATACCTGGTACCTCCTCAGCTGGTGGGCAACGGATACCCCCCACCCGTATCGTACGTACCAGTATACCACAGGATGGTGGCGCGGTCTTGTCTACGCCCGCAACGATGCACGGATGAGTGACTCCATGGTAGCAGCCATGAGTGTAGCGGTGCAGAGGGCATCGGCGGCATTGGCGGCCCGACCATACATAGTGCGGCCGTTCGGCAGGTAGAGTGCCCAGGCTCTCCCACGGACAGAGATGGTGAACATGGCTCCTCACGTAGCTCTGATATCCAACGCTCAGGCATGCTTCAGTTTCGGCTGCGCCGGCTTGACACGCTGGCGGCACCAGGGCTGGGTTGGTTGTTTGTGTGGAGGGCTTCGCCCTCCACACCTCCCGGAAGCGTGTCAAGCTGGTTTGAAACATGCCTCAGGTACGGTTCCATGTTGGATGCGCTGGCGTGACACGCTGGCGCTCCCCAGGCTGGGTTGGTTGTTTTTGTGGAGGGCAGCGCCCTCCACACCTCCCGCCGTTCGGCTGCGCTGGCGTAACACGCTGGCGCTACCCAAGCTCGGTTGGGGGGGTGAACCATTCCCGACTTCAGGAGATTAAACGTCGAACGAGGGCCACTTTCGGCTATTCAGCCAGCTTATGTCGACCGAGGGGCAGAGTGAAGACAAAGCGCGACCCCCTGCCAACCTGGCTTTCTACCCAAATGTGTCCGCCATGCGCTTCAACGATCGCACGGGTAATGAAGAGCCCCAAGCCACTCCCCTGCGTCTCGCGGCGCAGGCGGTTATCTACCCGATAGAAGCGATGAAAGATTGCCTCCTGCTCTTCAGGAGGGATACCAATACCCTGATCGGCGACGTAACAGACGGCATAGTCATCCTCGGGCCATCCGCCGATGCGGATGGTTCCCCCCTCGGGGCTATACTTTACCGCGTTGGAGATGAGGTTAGCCAGCACCTGCCGACAGCGCTCGTAATCTCCCTGCACGGGTGGCATATCATCGGGAAAGCGTAGCTGAAACTCAAAACGTTCGTCGGCTGTAGGAGCGAAACTACGGACTACATCAGCGGCAAGGGCAGGCAGGGGAATATCGGCAAACTCAAGCCGGATACCACCAGCCGTCATACGTGAGACGTCGAGTAGATCCTGAATGAGCCTAGCAAGACGGTCAGCCTCATCTTCAATGACCGCGAGGCCATCACGGATCTGAGCGGGGCCAAACTCAACATCCTTACGGCTCAGGGTGCCGGCAAAGCCCTTGATGATACTGACGGGGGTCTTCAGTTCGTGCGAGATCACCGAGATGAAGGTGTTCTGCAACACCTCTTCTTGCTTCTGGAGGGTGATATCACGAACATTCGCAATCGCACTCAGGAGTTTGCCCTGCGGGCTGCGCTGCGGTGCATAACGACTCTGGACAAAGAGCTCTCGGCCGTCACGGGCGATGATACGCCCTTCGACCACGGGGTTCGTCACGGTGGGCCGGCGCTGCAGCGGACAGTCGTGCAGACAGATATTGAGCCCCTGTAGGTTATGGATGCCCAACACCTCGGCACAGGGCCTGCCAATCGCCTCCTCACGACTCCAGCCAGTCAACTGCTCCATCGTCCGGTTGAAGGTAGTGATGCGCCAGCGGCTATCAATGATCATTGCCCCATCAGCCGACTGTTCAATCATCGCATCGAGGCGCTGCTTCTCACGCAATACGCTCTGGTAGAGGCGCGCATTCGAGACGGCGATCGCCGCCTGGTCGGCAAACTCCTTGATCACGCGGCGATCATCGTTAGAGAAGGCAACGTTGAGTGCGGCACGAAAGACAAAGATCATGCCGACCGGGGTGTCACGTAGCGTGAGGGGCAGGGCGCTCATCTGGCGGAGCGTCAGGCCTGTGTCGGTGGCGATCTCGCGCAGGATCGCATCACCGCGCTGCGGAATATCTGAGGGTGTTAGGCTCAGCAGGCGCACGAACGCGGGGAGATCATCGCGGGATAGGCCCGATGAAGCACTGATTCGAAGCTCACCACTGTTCTCTTCATCGTAGAGTGCGATCAACCCTGAGGTGCCGCTGGTCATCCTGACCGCATAGTCAATGACCAGGGAGAGCACACTCCCCAGATCGAGCTGTTCGGTCAGTGCTCGGCTGATCTCGAGCAGGTATTCACGCTGGCGTAAGCGATGATCGTTAGGCTCAAGCATAGCTCCTCCACTGTTCATTGTACCACAGACAGCTCCTTCCGTGACCCCTGAGATGGCGTTACAACACGATGAAATCCATAGAGAGAGATGAATAATTATTTACACATATAACTCGACAGTTAAGGAAGAGCGTGGTATGCTACCTGCTATACCTACAAGGAACTCACCTATGCAACTCGATCTCTCCAGCAAAAGGGCCACAAAGCTCATCCGTGAACATGCATTGAGTGAAGAGGAGATTCAGCAGATTGTGGCCGCGGCACGGATCAATCTCGCCACATTCGATCCAGAGTATCGGGCCAACGTGACCCAGATTGCCAATACCCTGCAGAAGAGCCGACCAACGATCTACGGATGGGCCGATCGCGCAATTGCCGCGACCATCGATTCGCTCCGCAACATCCGTGCCGGTCGTCCACCGAAAGAACGGAAGGGGTAGTGATGATTGGTCATACGGTCGTTATACCTCACAGGTAGAATAGAGATGGTTGTTCTAGAGTGGGGCGCTACCGTTCGGGAGGTGTGGAGGACGAGCTCCTCCACGAAAAAATCTAACCCAACCCCAGTACCACCACACGGTCACGCTGGCGTAGCCAAGATCAAACCCTACCCAAGGAAGGCGCTTATGGATCCTCAGTTGACCAGTATTATCGTTCCCCCAGAGGAGCTCGGACAGATCGAGACCTGTCTCCTGCGCCTCGTCGATGATACCGGGAGCAACTATGCGCTGCTCCTGGACAAGAGCGGTCAGGTGGTTGCGTTTCAGGGCGATGGAGAGCGGCAACACATCACCGCCCTGGGTGCACTCATCGCTGGTGTCTTTGCCTCTTCGCGTGAGGTGGCTAGGCTGCTGCGCGAACGGGATTTCCGTGCCTCATTTCAGCAGGGGGTGCGCGAAAATCTCTTTATCGCCCTGATTGAAGAGCAATGGATCCTCTGCACGATCTTTAGCCGAGGCACCCATATTGGTCTGGTCAAGGTATTTACGAAAAAGGCGACGAGCGAACTGGCCACCATCCTCGGTCGGGTGCGTCAGCAGCAGCATCGTCGCGATGAGCTCTTTGGTTCTTCGTTCCATACCTCAATGGAAGATACGATCGACCTACTCTTCCGTGATTAGGTGTAATTTTGGCTACGCCAGTTTGATCGTCTGGCGTGACCAGGGCTAGGTTAGGTGTTTTTGTGGAGGGCCAAGCCCTCCACACCGCCCAAAGGCTAGGTTAGGTGTTTTTGTGGAGGGCCAAGCCCTCCACACCGCCCAA
>CAIWUD010000458.1 GCA_903915775.1 uncultured Chloroflexota bacterium
CGGTCAAGTCCGATCTCCACGGCCCGTCCGATCAGGTTCAGGAGCGGGTTGTAGCGTCCACGATCGGCCTGGGCGAGCGCTTCGAGGTAGCCCCATCGCCACTCCTGGAGCAGCAGCGCCGGTGGGTAGCCAGATCGCAGCAGGAGCAGATGGAGCAGCAGGCGTGCCGTGCGTCCGTTACCATCGAGAAAGGGGTGAACGGCGAGAAAGCCGTGGTGTGCGATCGTCACACGGGTAAGCGGGTCGTACACCTGCCCAGCACCGGGAAGCCACTGGAGCCACTCGGCCATCAGCCCTGGCACCTGGGTGGCAGGCGGCGGTACGAGCGGTGACCCGCGAATGCTCACCGCGCCCCGGCGAAACTGCCCCGGCTCATCGAGGATGCGATCAGTGACCAGTCGATGCAGTTCGAGGATCGTGGGGATGTCGAGCGGCGTGGTTGCGTCGGCGACGGAGCGAATATACGTGTAAGCCGCGGCATGGTTGGCCGCTTCGAGATGCTCACGCAGGGAGTGGCCGCCGATCGTCACGCCATGCTCGATGACTAGCTGGGTCTCGCGCAGGCTCAGCGTATTGCCTTCGATGGCATTTGAGTGAAACGTCAGCCGTACTTGCAGATCCTCGTGCAGCATCCGCAGCGTCGCCGGTGGGAGTGGGCGACGTGCATCGAGGGCCACGCGCTTCTCGGCAATGCGCCGGGCGAGACGCGGATCCATGCGGAGTAGGGGAGCCATGATACCTCCATAACCGTATCGGATGTACGTACTATACCACGTTCCGATATGGTTATGAGGCGACACCGCTCCTGCTGAAGCACTGCACAGCGCTGGATATGGCGTAGCGTTCGGGGAACGATAACTGCCCCAAGGCGAACTTCAACAAGCAAGGCTGTGCCCGTAGAAGCTCTATCATTGGGGAGACTCATGGCACCACAACGACGAGGACGGAAACCTGGTTTCCTACCTCCATCGCACGCCGGAGGTGGATGAAACGCTAAACAGGTTCTCGGGATCTTGAGCAACCCGCTCTCCGTGGGCTTTGCCCAGGTTCCCCGCGTTCCTTCCGTCAGGAGCGTCGGGTTCGGGCTGCTATGGTATCATGCCCGGCAGAATAGGGCTGTGGAGGTATAGCGCAGATGACACGTCAGGAGGAGTGCAATGGCAACAATGACCTTGGACCTGCCGGCTGAGCTGTATCAGCGGCTGCAGGAAGAGGCAATACAGGCTGGTCGACCAGTGGACGATCTCGTCACAGCCTGGTTACAGGAGCGACTCGCGCTCCCAAAGGGTGAGCGCGAGCGTACGATCGAGATACTCCGCGCCGCCGGCATGCTCGCTGAGCCGAGCACCGAGATGAAGGCGCGAGCGGCGCAGGCCACGATGTCCCTGGCAGAGGTGCAGGCGGCACTTGACCGGGCCGGTGGCAAGCCGCTCAGCGAACTGATCATTGAGCAGCGAGGAGCGAAGGGGTGAGCCAGTTCTTTGTTGACTCGAGCGCGCTGGTGAAACGCTACGTAACCGAAGTTGGTACCCCGTGGATGCAGGCACTCGCTGACCCGGTCACTGGCAACACACTCGTGAGTGCTGCGATCACGCGTGTCGAGGTCGCCGCAGCACTCGCGAGTCGCCACCGGGCATCAGGTGGGCTGAGCCTTGCCGAGCGCGACGGTGCGGTGGCACTCCTGGAGCGGCACTGTACCACCGAGTATGTGCTCATTCCGATTGATACACCGGTACTCGATCGGGCGCTTACGCTCACGCAGCGACATCGCCTACGCGGGTACGATGCGGTGCAACTTGCAACGGCGCTCGCAGTCAATGACTCGTACCTCGTGGCAGGGTTGCTTCCGCTTACCTTCCTCAGTGCCGACCGGGGTCTGCTCAATGCCGCACTTGCCGAGGGGCTCATAGTAGCTGACCCGAACGCGCATCCCTAGCGACTGCGGGAGCCTCACCTGCGAGAATGGGCTATGCTGCGACTTCTTGCCAGGGAACGTACCTCCACCTGATCAAGCAGGGCCGGTTCGTCTGCGAACAGACCAAGCAACGTGTCATGCATGATTTCGCCGCGGTCAAGTTGCGTAATTACACGCTGTACCAGCGCTGTGACTGTTGTGCCGCGCGCCTGGGCAAGGCGGCGTGCCCGTTCACTGGTCTATCGCCGTCACCTCCCTACGAAGTCGTGCATGCAGCAGCTCCAGAATCCTCTGCTGCTCCAGGCGATCAGCCAGTTCGTCGATCGCGTCAACTGAGCGCTCCTCACCTGGGCGTTGCAGCTCACCACGTTGCTGGAGCGCATCGAGCAGATCCCAGCGGGTGGCACCGACAAGCTCAGCGGCACGTCCCAGGCTATAGGCATCAGTGAGAGAGCGTTCGATCGCTGCATCAAGCGTCGTCTGCTCCGGAAGGGCTGCATCGATGTTTGCTTGAAGCTGCCGCGCCAGCCAGCGCTGATCCGCGGGAGCAAGCCGTCGTGCGAGATCAAGAATCTGCTCGGGCATCACGGTGGTCATCACGGTACCTCCTCGCGGGTGGATATTTTCCAGGTACCTATCCTACACGTAGCACACCTCTATTGTAGCATACGAACAGGTGTGTTGCCGTGTATAGTGATTATCGGGCCTACGCCCATCCTACGCCCATCCATGGATGGCAGCCGGACGAAGAGGAAGCAGCAGTACCACTTCAGTCAATCACGGATGACCAGGTTACCCGGGCCACCTCAACCCCTCTTTCATCAGGTCGTCGTTGCTGAGGCTCCACCATGTGCCTTCTAGGTGCTCGGGGTTGAGCCGATCGCGCAGCTCCGTACTATCTATCGGTACCTGATGCGGTTATCCACGGGCCACAGCGGTGAGCTCCCAGAGATCTGCGTCAGGATGGTAGCTCTTTGCAGAGCTCCCGCCAAGGGCATGCGGTACGAGAATGCCAGCGTGCTTGAGGACACTCTTGTACTGAAAGAAGGTGGTCGAGCGGAAGTGCTGTGGCTGCACCTTGTGCCAGAGGATCTGTCCATCATCGCCAACAAGTGCCGCTACAGCCTCCGGCTTAAAGAAGGCCACCGGGGTCAGGGCTCGGTCGCGCTCGGCGCTGAGCAGGACGAGCGAGCGCATCGAGAGCGGTGTGTCTGAGGTCTGGAGTGTATCAATAAGCAGTTGGGCGATCGGGTCGGCGTTGAGCAGGAGACGGAGCACGGCACCAACCTGTGGGTGGATCATGGCCAGTGTGACCCCCCTGTGGCCAGTGTCCAGCGCGGCGTGGAGGCGGGCAAGCTCAGGCGCCGCGGGGAGGAGCGCTGCGACCGTGCGTCCAGTGAAGGTCAGCTGAGCACGGTCGGCCTGCAGTGCGACCATGCCCAGCTTGGCTGCGCCGCGGAGTGCGCTTCGGAGAGAGGTGATACCGCGGGGTAGGACGGTGTAGTGCGATCGCGCTACGGCATCGAGCTCGTGCAGCGGTGCCCAGCCCGTGCCGCGCTCCTGCGCCCACGTCTGGAGCACTGGGGCCATGGCTAGGTAGTGGGTAGGCAGGTTAAACGAGAATGGGCTAACGAGAGCAGTGTTGAGGGTCAATTGGCGGCGGATGTGCTTGGCGTGGTGCAGCTGGGGCATGTGGGCAGGTGGCAGGTCGAGCAACTCAACCCGGTCGGGGAGTATGGCTAGTACGCCAACGGCCCGCTGGCGGGCCATGATGAGCAACTCCTGGGGCGGACGCCCAGCACAGGCGAGTAGTACAAGGTGAAATCCGCGCCGATACAACTCGGCCTGGGCGATGCCACGTAAGAGATCGCCATGACCTTTGGCTTCGACCGCGACGAGCGACTCTCCGTCAGCGAGCCGGCCAACGAGGTCGGGGTGCACGACAAAGCCTTCGAACTCCAGCGTGAAGCGCTGGAACGGGCGCAGGTCCGCGGCGCGAAGTAGCGTGGGTGGGCATCCGTGAACAGATCGAGGAGTGTCGTCCCCAGCAGACCATCTTGCTGGAGAAAGCGGCGGGTTGCACGAAGGACATCAATTTCTTGCATAGGGAACGCGGTGATTGGGCAGACTACCGTACTGTTACCGGCGTGCAGCAAGGGAACGTCATCGTGGGTATCCGTCAGACACCCACGAGCATCATCTGTATATTCTCTGCTTCCCACATGCTATGCCCCTCGGAAGGTCTATGTCTCCCTACCTCACCTCCCGTGAGATGGTCAAGCGGATTTGCGAATCCTCCCTTGTCCACCAGCGCAAGCGCATGCTACGCTGCGCCAGGGAGCAGAGCGCCGAACGCCCAACCAGGGCATCTTCGACGGTGCCGATGCGACCGAACGGGAGGTGATTCGACGGTTGGTGAATTTGGTCGAGCAACTGAGCGCCGAGAACCCACAACTCAGGGAAGCAAATCAGCGCCTGCGTGGTAATCATAACCGCTTGAAGGGCGAGCAGGGCCACGTTCCGATATGGTTGTGAGGCGACACCTCTCCTGCTGAAGCACTGCACAGCGCTGGATGTGGCGTAGCGTTCGGGGCACGATAACTGCCCCAAGCTTCGTGTCACCACGTACATCACGTGCCGTTGAGTACGTCGTCGTCACACTACGCTGATGCGCCAACGCGAACCTGCCGGTTCAGTGCCCATGTAGAGGCGTTTTGTCCTATTCAGAAGCCTGTGGCGCCCTCCCCTGAGAGCGGGTACCACAGGCTTTCCTGCGCTTATGGACAGGGATCTACGGTGTGAGCGCTGTAGCTCACTTGGCTTCAGCCGCGACAGTCATGTCAGCCTGCTCCGCATGGAGATCTGCCAACTGGCGCAGTACGCTGAAGAGCTCCACATCGAGAATC
>CAIWUD010000459.1 GCA_903915775.1 uncultured Chloroflexota bacterium
ATCTGCTCAAGCCGTTCGATACACCATTCTGCTGGATCGATGGTCGTGAACTAACCTCCTGTCACCCTCAACCCAGCCGTATCAGCATCCACACCGCCCGCGATCCCGGTAAGGGTAGGGCCACAACGGCGTCCGGTAGCGTCTTTCAGTACGAGGCGCTCTCGGCCGATCAGTGGTTCGCCGGGGTCATCCTGGTCGATACGGAGTCTGATCTCACGACGCTACAGAAGCTGTTGCCCGGAACGGCGTGGCTTGGTCGTTCGCGCAGTGCCGGGTATGGGCAGGTCCGGATTGAACCGGATCCCATCGAGGACACGGCTTGGCGTGAAATTGGTGCTGCTGCACCGGAACTCAAAGCTGGGAATCGTGTAACGCTCACCCTGCTCAGCGATACGACGCTTCGCGACGCAACTGGTGGCTACGCTCTTCGGTTGGATCAAGCCACCCTTGAGACCTACCTCGGCGTCAAGGTCAGGCAGGTCCACGAAGAGTCCTCGTTTAGCAGCATCAGTATCAGCGGCGGCTTCAACCGCACGGCGCAGGCCCCCCTGGTGCAGGGCTACAGCCTGGGGGCGGGCAGTTGTGTCACCTTCACCCTAGACGGACCGCTTAATGTTGCCGATCTGGAGGCCCAGGGCATTGGTGAGCGGCGCGTCGAGGGCTTTGGGCGGATCGCCTTTGGTTGGCTCGACAAGGAGTCGAAGCTCACCGCTTCGGAGGGCGAGCGCCACGGTACGAACGTCAACAGAGCCCAACTCACCCCTGCATCGCAGCAGATGGCGCGCCGGATGGCCCAACGCCTGCTCGATCAGGCGGTTGAGCAGAAGATTACCCTATTCATCCGCGATCGTGTCATCGAGGCTGCCCGACAGATGCCGCGCAACAGCCAACTTGGGCGCGTGCGCGTGCTGCTGCGCCAGGCCATGCGTACGGCAGATCCCTTCGCGCACGTGCGCCAGGCGCTGGCCACGTTCCAAACAACCGGTCGCCAGCAGTTTGAGGATGCACGCTTCAACGGTACGAACCTCTGGGCGTGGCTCAATCAGTTGCTGGGGGAAGCACCACGACGCGACGTCTGGAGTGAGCTTCAGTTGCCAAGGCAGAACTGGCCCCGTGTAGCGGGTGAACAAGTCACCGACGATCCAGTCTACACACGTTCCGTCACCCTCAGGCTGATCGAGGCTGTCTTAACCGCCGCTTCGCGTCAACGCAAGCGTGAGGAGGTGTCGTCATGAACCAAGCACGCTGGCAGCAGTCACGCGAGATCAGCACGCGCCTCATCATCACCGGCAACCTGATCCTGACCAGTCCGGCCCATCTAGGGAATGGGGATCGTGGCAGTAGCGTCGATCTCCCACTGCTACTCGACACAGTCGAGGGGCGCCCACTGCTCCAGGGTAGCTCCCTCGCTGGGGCCCTGCGGAACTACCTGTGCGCCTACGAACAGGGTTTACGCCAAGCCGAAAAGCGTGGTCACTTGGCCGAACTACTCTTCGGCGGGGTGAAGGGTGACCCTCAGGGCGATCAGAGCCCTTTGATCATCGACGATGCCCTAGGCGAGCTCACCACGCCCGAGATCCGCGATGGTGTGCGTATTGATGGTCGAACGCGCACCGCGCTACCCAACTTCAAGTATGACCTGGAGCTCCTCCCTCCTGGAACGTGCTTCCCGTTGCGCTTTGAGTTGCTCTTGCCTGCCAACCTAGATCAAGCCACCGCGTTGCGCGATGCCCTTACCCTGGCGCTCCAGGGATTGCAGCGGGGCGAGATCTTCCTGGGCGCCCGGAAGAGTCGGGGCTACGGACGGTGCACGGTCGAAGGGTGGAAGATGGTGAGCTATGATCTACACCAGTGCCAAGAGCTCCTGGCCTGGTTGAGCAGCGATTATCCCTGTTGGGGCTTCCGAGCAAAAGAGCTTTCACCCACGACCCTGGATGCTCCGGTGTCGCGAGCCGATCAGCGTAAGATCTTCCGCATTGAGGCCACATTGAGCCTGGCGACAGCAATGCTCATTCGCTCCGAGGAGCCGTTGGGCGGTGGTGATCAGCAGCCCGACGTGATCCAGCTGCGCAACGGGCTAGGCCAACCCGTTGTGAGCGGAACAAGCCTGGCTGGGGTGCTCAGGGCGCGGGCGGTGCGCATCCTACAGACCCTGGGAGTGGAGAAGCATCAGGAGTTCCTCGACGATCTCTTTGGCTACGACATGCATGGGCGCAGTGGCCAACCGAGCGCCAGTCGCCTCATTGTCGATGAGGCGCGCATTGATCAGGGAGTGACCTTGGTGCAGAACCGGGTGAGCATCGACCGCTTCACTGGCGGCGCACTCGATACGGCGCTCTTTAGTGAAGCGCCCCAGGTAGGCGGAGAGGTCAAACTCACGTTGAGCATCCACAACCCGAAGGATGCGGATAAGGGGCTGTTGCTGCTGCTACTCAAAGATCTCTGGACCCGCGACCTCGCAATTGGTGGTACATCCAGCATTGGACGCGGGCGACTGGAGGGTCGCCAGGCCACGATCTGCGATGGAGCGCAGACATGGACGCTTACGACCCAAGATAATCGGCTCGTACGCCCCAATCTCGAAACTCGAACGATCTTGGAGGGCTACGTAGCTGCACTGCGATCAGTTAAAGGAGTAGGCAGTGGCACGTAAGATAGAGCATGGGGGAAGCAGGAGCTGCGATTCCCTCGAACTCCCCCCTGACACCGAGCTGAAGCTGTGGCTAGAGGAGCGAGCGCGACAGCATGGGTTGCGCTGGCTGCTCGCCAACACCGACAACGGGATCATCTGGGGCGAACTGCGTGACACAGGGCTGAAGCTCTCAAGTGAGGCCTTCGGCCAAAGAGAGTTACGCCTCGATCGCCTCACCCTCCAACAGCTACGCCTCTTCGGTCAACAGGGCGAACTGCGTATCTGGCCGGGGGTGAAGGGTCTCAGCGCACGTATCTGCTGCGATGGTCAGGGCGATGCGGTCGAATGGATCGACGAGGAGTATCTACTCTGGGGGAGCGACGCCGAGGCAGCAGACGGAGGCTTCACCCGGCTCGTCGAAGGTGCCCAGGGGATTATCCACAGCCCACCGCTCAGCTTTGCGCCGAGTGCAAGACGGCGGGCCAAGTTACGGGTACGCCACTACCTCGCCGAGGATGACGCTGGAGTCGCACGGATCAGCGACAGTCGGCTCGTAGAGCTCGTAGCGCCAGGAGCAGAGTGATGCCACTCCCACAACAGATCAACAAGGTTACGGATGATCGCGAAGCCTACGCGCCCTACAACTTCGTGCCCCTGCCCGAAAGGGTCGTGCCGGCTGAGACCGTTCCAGTTGGCGATCAGGCTGGGCATCCACAGCTCCCCCGCCAAGACTGCTACCTCCCCGGTCGCCACCATGGGCGGATCGTCTGCACCCTCACCAGCGAGTCGCCGCTCTACGTGCGGAGTGGCTACAGCCCTGAGGCGTTTGCCGCCTATGGGAACACCGCCTTCCACCAGCTCACGCCTGAACAGCAGGCCGAACGGGCAACCTTCTTCAGCTATGGTGGCAACACACCGGTGATCCCCGGTAGCAGCCTACGCGGCATGCTGCGCGCCCTGGTGGAGATCGTGAGCTATGGGAAGATGGAGCGGGTCATGGAGCGCCAGCTCTTCTACCGTTCGGTAAGAGATAAAGAGTATCAAAAAGAGTTTGTGGAAAACGTAGCACCCAATAATGCTATCCCCATCTACCGAACTAAGATTCGCGCCGGATTCCTCCGGCGGCAGCCTGACGGCACATACGTCATCGAAGAGTGTACGATGGCACGGATCGATCACCACGCGCCCAACCCACGCGGACTAGCAGGAATACCAGCTATTCCTGGGCAGACCCTTATGCTGGGCGTGGGCCCCAATCGACGGCCCAACCCGGTGTATCAGAACCAAGCGATCTATGTCATCTGTAATCCTACTGAGCGAGACTACTTTTTTCCTGAAGTTCCTAGGCGCCACCCTAATCTCTACCTGCGCTTCCGCGGAGTACAACGAGCCACCTTTAGTGCCGGTACGCTCACAGCTGCCCAAAAAGCAACCTTGGTGATCACAGGCCACATGCAGAACAAGCACATGGAGTTTGTCTTCCTGCATGATCATCTACATACGCATCCGATCAGTGATAAACTCATTCGGCGCTTCGAGGATGACGATCAGATCACCGCATGGCAAGAGGATGCATTTCCAGCCGGAGCTGGTGGTCGTCGACGTAACGGCGGGCTGCGCGACGGTGAGCCAGTCTTCTTTCTCCTCGACGCGACTGGAGGTGTGCGCTTCTTCGGACGAGCGCAGCTCTTCCGTCTGCCTTACGGCACTGCACCACTTGATTTCCTGCCAGCGGAGCACCGTTCTACCGACCTGATCGACATCGCCGAGGCGATGTTCGGCTTCGTACGTAGCAAGAAGGTAGCTGGCGATCAGCCCCAGATGGTCGCAGGGCGTGTCTTTGTCGGTGACGCCCACTGCTGTAGTGGGCAGGAGAATGTCTGGCTCAGTAATGACCCGATCACGCCACACATTCTGAGCAGCCCGAAGCCAACGACGTTCCAGCACTACCTGGTGCAAACGAGTGATCAAAGAAATAATCTAAAACATTACGGATCCCCAGACACCAATCTGCGCGGGCACAAGCTCTACTGGCACAAGGGCTCGGTTGGGCAGGCTGAGCTTGGACAGGCCACCCCAGCCGCTGCACTGAACAGCCAGCAGACTCGTCTGCGTCCGGTGCGGGCCGGCGTACGCTTCAGCTTCAGCATCGACTTCGAGAACCTGAGCGACGTCGAGTTGGGGGCACTCCTCTGGGTCTTACGCCTCTGCGATGACCAATGGCAGCGAGAGCAGCGCCGAGGACCTTACCGCCTAAAGCTCGGCATGGGCAAACCCTTGGGCATGGGTGCGCTCAAACTGGAATACAACCTCGAACTGAGCGATCGCAAAGC
>CAIWUD010000460.1 GCA_903915775.1 uncultured Chloroflexota bacterium
CGGTTGGGCATGATTACCCAGCAGTCGTTCATGTTCATCTCCTCCTACAGGCAGCTCCGAGAGCAGCTGCTGGCCTGTGCCGCCCTCGAAACGATGGCGCACGTTGGCCCGCGTGCCTTTGCGGAGATTGGTGGCGCAAAGGTCAATACAACGCTCTTCACGCTGCGCCGTGAAGCGAGTGAGTGGCACCGTGAGCAGAGTATCGGTACCTACGTTCGTCTGGTGCACGAGCCCGATGCCAGGGCGAAGCAGCGAGCCCTGGAGCAAGCCGTGGCAGCGTTGCGCCGCGGTGCCACCGCGGTGGGGCCACTATTTCGTTACCGGCAGGGTGATTTTGCCGCGCTCCCTGGTGCACCGTGGCTCTACTGGGTGACACCGGGGCTACGGCGCTTATTCACCGAGCTGCCGCGACTGGGGAGCGTGGCCCCGCCCCGGCAGGGGCTCGCGACGGCCGATAATCGGCGCTTCCTGCGCTACTGGTGGGAGGTGGGGCTGTCGCGGCTCTACCGTTCGGCTGTCGATACTGATAGTGCCCAGCGTTCGCAGCTGCGCTGGTTTCCCTACATGAAGGGTGGTGCTCCGAAACGCTGGTGGGGGAATCAGGACTACTGTCTCAACTGGATGGAGAATGGGATCGAGATCAAGCAGTTAGGCATTGAGACAGGGAAAGCTACTTCGCGGACTCAGAACAGTGGCGACTACTTTCGCCCCGGTGTCACCTACTCCTTTCTGACCGCGGGGAGTTTCAGTGCGCGGCTCTCACCTGGCGGGTTTGTCTTTGATGTTGCCGGCTCGTCACTCTTTCCGCCCGAGCAGCACATGGCCCTGGTGTTAGCCCTGCTCAACTCTGCATGGGCCACCTACGCGCGCAAACTCCTCAACCCTACCGTGAATTTCCAGGTTGGTGACCTGGCCCGCCTCCCCATCCCCACCGAGGGCAGTCTGCTGCTGGATGGTCTTGTCGAGCGGGCAGTTGCCCTGGCGCGGGAAGAGAGTCGTGAGCAGGAGACGACCTACGATTTTGTCGCTCCACCGCCATGGCCCAACGGTGGTGCGGTGAGCCTTAGGCGCCGTGCCGAGTTGGCTACGGTCGAGCAGGCGATTGATGAGGAGGTCTACCGACTCTACGCCATTACCGGAGAGGATCGGGCGGCGATTGAGGCCGAGTTGTCCATGGCTGCTGGTGCGCGCTCCGTTAAAGCTGGGGATGAACAGCCGATAACTGACCAACTGGCCCGTCGCTGGCTCAGCTACGCCCTTGGTATAGCCCTGGGGCGCTTTCAGCCCGGAGTTGAAGGTGGCCTTGGCCATGGTCGTTTCGCGCCGGAGCTTGCGGTACGGCTACGGAGCCTGGCCAGCGCAGATGGCATGGGGATGATCGAGCCCGATCACCCTGACGATCTTGGGAGGCGGATCGCGCAGTTACTGGAGTTGATGGTCGGTGCCGAGGAGGCGCACCAGCTGCTTGCCCGGGCAACGAATGGCATGGGCCTGGCCGCTTACCTTACCGGCGAATGGTACCAGGATCATGTGAGCCTCTACCGCAAGCGTCCCGTCTACTGGCTCCTCCAGTCACCGCGGCGTACGGTGAGTCTGCTCTGCTTTCACGAGCGCCTGAACGGCGACAGCCTGCAATCTCTCCTCGGTGGGCGCTACCTGCAGGGGCGCATCAACGGGCTGCAGAGCGCGCTTGGCGAGCGGCACAGCACGATTGGGGATGATCGGGCCGCAGTTGACCAGCTGCTTGCCGATGCCGAGGAGTTCACCCACCGCATCCGCGGGGTGATCGAGCGCACCAACGAGCGTGGTGAGCAGGTCGGTTGGTGCCCAGAGATCGACGATGGCGTGCTGATCAACCTGGCACCACTGCATACGCTCATGCCGGCATGGGCTACCGAGCCCGAACGCTGCTGGCAGGCCCTCGAGCGCGGTGACTACGACTGGTCGCGTACGGCACGGCGTTACTGGCCCGAGCGCGTGCTGGCGGCGTGTCAGCGTCATCGGTCGTACGCCCTTGCCCATGGAGTGGGCGATGGTTAATAATCGACTCCTGGGAGTACAGGCGAGGCTCTCGTGCTCCCAGGAGGTAGGAGGATCGGCGTTGGCTACGCCGACGGGATCATGGCTCGGTTCGCACTGTCGCCGCGGGTGCCCAGTTGAGCAACCCTAGGGAGAGTAGGAGCAGGAGTGCACCCAGTAGGCTCAATGGTGCCAGCTGTTCGCCGAGCAGCACCCAGGCCAGTAC
>CAIWUD010000461.1 GCA_903915775.1 uncultured Chloroflexota bacterium
CTGCCGGAGCGAGGGCATCTCGCCCTCGTGGTATCTGCCGGAGCGAGGGCGTCTCGCCCTCGTGGTGTCTGCCGGAGCGAGGGCATCTCGCCCTCGTGGTATCTGCCGGAGCGAGGGCGTCTCGCCCTCGTGGTGTCTGCCGGAGCGAGGGCGTCTCGCCCTCGTGGTGTCCCCCGTACGGGCATCTGCCGGAGCGAGGGCGTCTCGCCCTCGTGGTGCCCCCCGTACGGGCATCCCCCCGAGGTTTCCCTACCATTGGGTGCCCTCGGTGCACCTCAGCCGCGCTGATCCATCGGTACGTAGTCGCGCCGCTGATGCCCCAGGTAGATCTGGCGCGGGCGCATGATCTTCTGCTCACTATCGTTGAGCATCTCCTGCCACTGCGACAGCCAGCCGGACGAGCGTGGAATGGCGAAGAGGAAGGGGAAGTATTCGATGGGGAAGCGCAGTGACTGGTAGATCAGCCCACTGTAGAAGTCTACGTTGGGGTAGAGCTTGCGGGCGATGAAGTAGTCGTCCTTGAGCGCAATCTGCTCGAGCTCCACAGCAATTTCGAGGAGCGGGTTGCTCTCCGTGGCTTCAAAGACGTCGTAGGCCACTTTACGGATAATTTTGGCCCGCGGGTCGTAGTTCTTGTAGACACGATGGCCAAAGCCCATCAGACGCCCCTCACCCTTCTTGACCTTCTCAATAAAGGCGGGCACGTTACGCTTGTGGCCAATCTGCTGGAGCATACGCAGCACTGCTTCATTGGCACCACCGTGGAGTGGGCCGTAAAGGGCTGCCGATGCGGCGGAGAGGGCACAGTAGGGATCTGTGTGGCTCGAGCCTACGCCGCGCATGGTCGCTGTTGAGCAGTTCTGCTCGTGGTCGGCGTGGAGAATGAAGAGGATATCCAGCGCTTTGGCCAGTACCGGGTTGACCTCATAGTCGCGCTGGTTCATGAAGTCCATCATGTAGAGCATGTTCGCCGTATAACTCAGCGAGTTATCGGGCTGGTTGAAGGGCCGACCGATACGCTGCCGGTAGGCGAAGGCCGCAATCGTGGGGATCTGACCGATGATACGCCAGATCTGCTTCTCACGGATGGCGGGATCGTGAATCTCCTTCGCCTCCGGGTAGAGGGTGGACATGGCAGCAATGGCGCTGATCAGAATACCCATTGGGTGGGCGTCGTAGCGGAAGGCCTGGATGAGCTGGATCAGGCTGTTGTGCAGGAAGAGGTGGCGCTTGATTCGGTGCTCCCACCAGTCGAGGCGCTCCTTCGTGGGCAGCTCGCCGTAGAGGAGCAGATAGGCAACTTCCAGGTAGCTGCTCTGCTCCGCCAGTTGCTCGATCGGGTAGCCTCGATACTCGAGGATGCCTTTGTCGCCATCAATGAAGGTGATCGTACTCTTGCATTCGGCCGTATTCATGTAGGCCGGATCGTATGACATAATTCCAAAATCGTCGTCCGAGGTCTTAATTTTGCGTAGATCCGTTGCATGGATCGTCCCATGCGTGATCGGCACCTCGTAGCTCTTGCCCGTGCGATTGTCGGTGATCGTCAGCGTCTCCCTGGCCATAGAGCTCACTCCTTAGATATCTCGGCTGGAGGCGTTGTATACAGACCAGCCTGGCATAGCCTGCCTACAGTATAACCGCGCTTGACTGATGCTGCAATTCATGGCCTGCGAGTAACTGTTTATACTGCTTCCTGGTGGAACCAGGGTTGGGTTAGGGTTTTTTGTGGAGGGCGAAGCCCTCCACACCTCCCTGGAGGCGGCGCGGAGCAAGCTCCTCCCCCTAGCGGGGGGAGGTTGGGATGGGGGCGAGCGGGCTTTGCCCTCCACACCTCCCCAGAGTCTGGCCACGTTGATTCGAGCCATCCCTTGGGCTACAATAGGGTTCACACGGAAACAAGAAGACATAAAGGAGCGACCATCCATGTCTGGACGAGTAGCAGTAGTGACGGGTGCGGGGAGTGGGATCGGACGGGCCATAGCTGAGGGGTTAGCTGCCGCTGGCTACCGAGTGGTGGTCGTTGATCTGCCCACAGGCGCAGGCCAGGAGGTGGCAGATGCGATCGGTGGGCTCTTCATTGGTGCAGATCTGTCCCGACGGGAAGAGTGTCGGCGAGTGGTAGAGACAACCATTGCCCAACTGGGGCGTGTTGATGTGCTGGTGAACAATGCTGGCTACCAGCATATTGACGCCATTACCGACTTTCCCGAGGATCGTTGGGAGCATATGCTCGCCGTCATGCTTACTGCGCCCTTCTTGCTGACGCGCTACGCCTGGCCGAGTATGCAGGAGCGTGGTTGGGGTCGGGTGATCAATATTGGCTCCATTCATAGTTTACGTGCCTCACCCTTTAAAGTGGGCTATGTGACAGCGAAGCACGGCCTCCTCGGGCTCACACGTACCGCTGCCTTGGAAGGTGGTGCTCACGGTATCACGGTCAATCTGATTGCACCCGCCTATGTGCGTACCCCCTTGGTTGAGAAGCAGATTGCTGATCAGGCCCGCACCCGCGGTATCCCTGAGCATGAGGTGGTTACGAAGGTGATGCTCGATCCCGTTGCCGTGAAGCGCCTGATTGAGCCTGCTGAGGTGGCCGATCTGGTCTGCTTCCTCTGTTCGGAGAGCGCCGGGACGATGACCGGATCGGTCTATGAGCTTGGTCTGGGCTGGACGGCCAGGTGAAGGGGGCAAGTCCATGCTTGAGACTGAACGCCTCTTGCTGCGTCAGTGGCGTGTAACCGATCACCCTGACTTTGCGCAACTCAATGCCGATCCAGAGGTGATGCGCTTCTTCCCCGCACCACTGAGTCGCATGGAGAGCGATCAGATGGCGCAGCGCTGTGCCAACCTGATCGCTGAGCGCGGCTGGGGCTTCTGGGCCGCGGAGGAGCGTGCGTCGGGGGCGTTCATCGGTTTCATCGGTCTCCACATCCCCACGGCGCCACTCCCCTTCCAGCCTTGCGTAGAGGTGGGGTGGCGTCTGGCCAGGCC
>CAIWUD010000462.1 GCA_903915775.1 uncultured Chloroflexota bacterium
AGGTCGTAGTGGCACGCGTACCCTCAAGCGCACGCGCATAGCGCTTCAGAGGCTGGAAGCCCAGTGCAACGCCACTCAGCACGCCCAACTGCCAAATGAGCGTAGAGAAGTTGATCCCGGTCTGCAGGAAGAAGGTGGTTGAGACAACAATCCCCACCGGTACGAGGGTCAAGCGGAAGAGTTGCTGCAGCGATGTATCAAAATCTTGGGCCAACTGGATCGAGAAGTCCAAATACCGCAGATCCTGACCCATCAACACAATCTGCGCGGTATCGGTGGCCAGCGTTGAGGCACCATGTAGGGAAACGGACACGTCGGCCTTGAACAGGCCCAGACTGTCATTGATGCCGTCGCCAACAAAGCAGACGGTACGCCCATCAGCCTTCAGCTGCTCAATGACCTGCGCCTTCTCTTGGGGAAGGACTTCGGCGATGTAGTGCTCGACCCCAAGCTCCTTGGCCAGTCGCTGGGTCGGTATCGTATGGTCACCCGAGAGAATGTAGATAGCAAAGCCGCGCTGTCGCAGGGTCGTAACCGCTTCACGCGCCTCCGGTCGTAGGGTGGGCTCCAGTTCAATCGCTCCAGCCAACTGCTCACCCAGGGCCACCAGCACTAGCGAGTGCCCCTCGGTATGGCAAACATCCTGGAGCTGCCTAAACTCCTCAGGAATCTCGATCCCCTCCGTCTCCAGGAACCGTCTGCTCCCCACGTGAATAGCAAAGCCCTCATCTGGAAGCCCCCTCTGCGGCACGCCTACCTCTAGAGCGCTGCCGATCTGGCACTTAATGCCATAGCCAACTTTCAAGCTTGCCTCTTCAATACGCGGTATCACCAGGTTCCGCGCCTGAGCCTCAGCGACGATCGCACGCGCAATCGGATGCGCCTGACGACTCTCCGCTGCTGCTGCGTAGCTGAGCAGATGCTCCTCACTGATCCAGGGGCGGTCATCAACCCCAGCCCCATCGGCAGGCGCACGCTGCATCGAGCGGAGGTGAATACGCCTGATCTTTGGCTGCTCGACAGTCAACGTACCCGTCTTATCGAACACTATCGTGTCCACTCGCTTCAGAGTATCAAACGAACGTGCATCTTTGATCAGCACCCCGTGGTGGGCTGCAACGTTTAAGTGGCTGAGCATCGAGATGGGACCGCCGAAGCGAGCCATGCTGCCGACACCCACCGCCATGATGGCCGCAGCTCCCTCGGTACCCAGCGTAGCCAGAGCAATGCCCCCCAGCGTGAGCATGGGGAGCGTCATGCCATCGACAAAGTTCTGCATCCTGGAGGTGAACTCGATGCGACTCTTGGCAACTCGCTGCAGGATCACCGCAATCTGTGCGGCACTCGTCTCCAAGCCCGCACGCTCAACTTCAACGTGAATCTTACCAACCAACAGAATCGTCGAGGCGAGCACCGTATCGTCAACACCCTTCTCGACCGGCTGTGCCTCCCCTGTTAGTCGATGTTGGTCAATCGATGCGTAACCCTTGGTGATGACCCCATCGACGGCGATCATCTCTCCGGCACCGAACACAAGGGTATCGCCCTTGCAAACCGAAGCAAGGGGCGTCTTGACCTCAACCCCATCAATGAGGCGCCAGACCGTGCTGGGTTGCTGTCCCAGAGCATCGGTGATATCTCGACGGAAGTGATCCTCCGTGAGCACGATGATCTTATTCGCACCTGTGACCATCAGGAGCGCGATACCGCCGGCAATGAAGTGGCCCCCCAGGATCATCGAAGCCTGAGCGCCCATCAGGACGACATTGTAGGTGAGCCGTCGCTCTTTCACGAGTGTCCGGATGCCCTGCTGGTACATAGGGAGAAAGCCCCAGATCATCGCCCCGGCATTGACGAGGGCGAGTGGTGCGAACAGCGTCGAACTGATGGTCGCTACACCAAGGTTACCAATCGAAACCAGCAACTTGCGATTGATATCCTTCTCTTCCTCACTCAGCCCGGTGCCGAGATCGCTGCGATGTTGGCCACGCGACTTGCCCATCAGGGGGTCGACGTTGGTCTGAACGAATGTCTGCCACTGCTCGTCTATGGTGGTCAGGTAATCTCCAACTCGCTTGAGCAGCGGTTCTGCCCTGGTCTGCGCTCCGGTGTAGCGCTCGGTTACATGCTCTACGATGGGTTGTAGCGATGTTGCTACCTGCGCAACAATCTGGTTGAGAGCCGGGGTACCTGCTTGAACCTGCTGCGTGAACAATGCGGCCTGCACGCCC
>CAIWUD010000463.1 GCA_903915775.1 uncultured Chloroflexota bacterium
CAGCATGACTGTCCGGCGGTAGCAAGGCTCGGTTGGGGACTTTTGCGGAGGGCTACGCCCTCCACGCCTCCCGCTTCGGCAGCATGACTGTCCGGCGGTAGCAAGGCTCGGTTGGGGACTTTTGCGGAGGGCTGCGTCCTCCACACTTCGCGGTTTCCGTAGGTTCACTGAGGAGAGCCCAGATGACCACTCAGGCAAGCTTTCGCTTCGGCTTCGATATCGGCGGCACCTTTACCGACTTTGTGCTCTGCAACATGCAGACTGGCGATTTGCACACCTACAAAACGTTGACCACACCCGATGATCCTGCACGCGCGGTGATCGAGGGTTGGAACGCGCTCCTGAGTGCTGTTAACGCCGAAGGTGGACAGGTTGAACTGAGTATCCACGGAACGACCCTGATCACGAACGCGCTGATCGAGCGCCGCGGTTCACGGGTTGCTCTGATCACCACGAGTGGGTTTGCCGATACCCTCGATACGCAGCGTGAAATGCGTTATGACATCTACGACCTACACTCGCCACCGGTGGGCCCGTTGGTACCGCGGAGTATGCGTTGTGAAGTAGAGGAGCGGATCAACGCATTCGGTGAGGTCGTCACCCCTCTCAGCGACGCTACCCTTGAGGCGATGGCCGCCTTCATCGAGCGTACGGATCCACAGGCCGTAGCGATCTGCTTCCTCCACGCCTACCGCAACGGCGCCCACGAGCAGCAGGTGGCTGCGTTCCTTCGCGCTCGCTTCCCCGCCCTCGCCCTGGCCCTCTCCGCCGAGGTCGCCCCCGAGATCCGCGAGTATGAGCGTATGTCCACCACCGTGGCCAACGCCTACGTCCAGCCCCTCGCCTCCCGCTACCTCCTCGCCCTCCAGTCTCAACTCCAGCGCCTCGGCTACCCCCGCGACCTCTACCTCATGCTCTCCTCCGGTGGCATCACCGTGGCCGATACCGCCGCCCGCTTCCCCATCCGCCTCGTCGAGAGCGGCCCCGCAGCCGGTGCCCTCGCCGCCATCTTCTACGGCCAGATTACCGGTCACCCCAACCTCGTCTCCTTCGATATGGGCGGCACCACCGCCAAGCTCTGCGTCATCCACCAGGGCCGCGCCCAGATGACCCACACCTTCGAAATTGCCCGTATGCACCGCTTCAAGCGCGGCTCTGGGCTTCCCGTGCGCATCCCGGCCATCGAACTGATCGAGATCGGTGCCGGTGGTGGCTCGATCGCCCGCATCGACGACCTCGGTCTGCTCAAGGTGGGCCCGCAGTCTGCGGGTGCCGACCCGGGCCCCGCCTGCTACGGGCGCGGTGGTCGTGAGCCGACGGTCACCGATGCGAACCTCATCCTCGGCTACCTCAACCCCGGCTACTTCCTCGGGGGGCGCATGCGGCTCGACCTGCCCGCCGCGGAGGTGGCGATGACCCCCCTGGCGACGCAGTTGGGGCGCTCGGTCGCCGAGGCGGCCTATGGCATCTACCGGGTCGTCAACGAGAGCATGATCTCAGCCACGCGCGTGCACGTGGCCGAACGGGGGGTTGACCCCCGCGCCGTCATGCTCATGGCCTTCGGCGGGGCGGGACCGGCCCACGCCGACGCCCTGGCGCGTGCCCTGAAGATGCGGGGCTACATCATCCCGACCAATGCGGGGGTGGCCTCGGCCCTGGGCTTCCTGACGGCACCGACCGCCTTCGACCTGGCGCGCACAGCGGCTGGCGCGGTCACGGCGGAGAGCCTGGAGCAGCTGGACGCGCTCTTTGCCGAACTGGCGGCCGAGGGGCGGGCAACCCTGGCCCGGGCGGGGGTGGCGGAGCCGGCGATGCAGTTCGTGCCGAGCATGGACCTGCGCCACGTGGGGCAGGGGCACGAGGTGACGGTGCGGCTGCCGGAGGGGAAGCTGACGAACCTAGGGCTCGAGGGGGTACGGACGGCCTTCTTCGCACAGTACGAGGCGATCTACGGCTACGCGCACCGCCACCTGGGGCTCGAGGTGATGACCCTACGCTTGACGGCGAGTGGGGGCACCCCGGAGTTGCGGCTGGCGGGGGTGGGCGCGGATGCCACGAGTGTCGAGCGGGCGCGCAAGGGGAGCCGACCGATCTACGTGGGGGTGTGGGGGCGCTACGCCGAGGTGGCGGTCTACGACCGTTACGCCCTGCGCGGTGGGGCCGTGCTGGAAGGACCGTGCATCATCGAGGAGCCCGACTCCACCGCGGTGATTGGGCCGGAGGTGACGGTGCGGGTTGACACCTACCTCAACCTGGTCGCAACCTTCGACCAGCAGTGAGCAGCGTTGGTGGCTGGGTTAGGGTCTTTTGTGGAGGGCTACGCCCTCCACAGCTCCTGTCGCTGGTTTGAGGCTTGCTTTACCCCAAGTTCCTTCTTGCAGAGATGTTGACATATGAATCTGGTTGTGCGTATACTTGCGAGTCGACCGGCAGCAGTTCCTGTGGAGGGTAGCCAATATGACGAGAAACTCGTTGCATCCCGTCGATGCTCGTACCCTACGCCAGAGCGTCACTGAAGCAATCCGGCAAGGCATCCTTCAAGGTGATCTCCTTCCTGGGGCTCAAGTCAACCAGGCCCAGATCGCTGAGCAGCTTGGCGTAAGCCGTGGACCCGTACGTGAAGCTCTTGGTCAGCTTGAAGAGGAGGGGCTGATCAAGAATGTGCCTTACAAGGGAACCTATGTTACCGCGATCACCGGCGACTATATCAATGAGCTCTTTGGGATCCGCCGCGTCATCGAGACCTATGCGGTAAGTCTGGCGGTGGAACGGGCAACCCTCGACGAGATCAACGAGCTACGAGCTATTCTCAACGAGATGCACGGGACGGCAGCCCTGGCAGATAAGGTTCGCATGGGCACGTTGGACATCCATTTCCACTACCTCATCTGTCGTGCCGCTCACCACACCCTGTTGTTGCAGATGTGGAAGTCGATAGAGATTGGGGTGCGCCGCTGCCTGACGCTGCGCCACCGCATCTACCAGAACCCAGCCGATATCATCGGAACCCACCCGGATATTCTTGCTGCCATTGAGGCACGTGATGCCGATCGGGCCTGTACCATCCTCGGCATCCACATTGCCGAGGCGGGACAGCACCTCCTCGCCTCGTGGGCTCAACTACAGGCCGAAATTGAGGATGGTGGGCAGATCGCGCCTCCTGTAGCGCTCGACGAGGTTGACCAAGAGCGCACGATCTCCACGTAGGAGTTTCCAGCAGCTCATTGTGACCGTGGATCCCCTTATTGCTTTGGCAGAGCATGGAGCTGGGGTAGCTTTGCCCTACCCAGCGTACGCTGTGAGGTGAGGAGCCTATGCAGATCAGACGTGTCACCCCCACTGTCATCAACATCCCCCGTGCCGACACCCTGAAGACCTCCTACGGCAGCAGGAGTTATGCGCAGACCGTGCTCGTTGAGGTTGAGACTGACGAAGGCCTGATTGGGATCGGCCAGACCTCTGTCGACGCCCCCTTCTACGGCGAGCCTGCCTCGGGCATCATCGCCAACATCAACGCCCACCTTGGCCCAGCCATCATTGGCCACTCACCCCTCGACATCGAACAGCTCAACCGCCGCATGGCCGATGCCCTGCCTGGCCACCTCTCCACTCGCGCCGGTGTCGACCTCGCCCTCTGGGACCTCAAGGGCAAGGCCCTCGGCGTCCCCGTCTACCACCTCCTCGGCGGGCGCTTCCGCGACGGCATCAGCCTCATGGGCTTCGTCCGCCACGACACCCCCCAGGCGATGTATGATGCCGCCTGCGCGACCCTTGCCACCACCCCCTACCCCGTGCTCAAGATGAAGGTCGGTATGGATGTGCCCGGCGACATCGCCCGCTTCCAGGCCGTCAGCGATGCCGTTCGCGGCAAAGCGCTGATTCAGGTCGATGGTAACACCGGTTGGTCTTTGGCCCAGGCGATCAGTGCGCTGAGCGTCATGGACAAACTTGGCACCCTGGGTGCCATTGAGCAGCCCGTCGCCCGCCTCAACGATATGGCCCACCTTGCGCGCCGCTTCGGGGCTCCCGTCATGGCTGATGAAGCGATCTACGGACCCGAAGATGCCATCGCC
>CAIWUD010000464.1 GCA_903915775.1 uncultured Chloroflexota bacterium
CTATCGCGTGAGGGCGAAGAATCCGGCTCAGACGCTGCGCTAGTTGTCCTGCCAGATCGGCTAGGCTACGCCGACCGAAGCGCTGTACATAATCCTCGACCGTCATGGCTGGCCCCGGGTCGGTGCCACCGTTACGCTCACGGAGGAACCAGCGGTGATCCATGCTCCAGCGGTAGAGATCGGCTTCCGTACGGCCAGGAAAAGCCTGGAGGGCGCCACTTTCACGCACGACCCAGATCACCGGCATGTAGACCTGATCGTACCAACTGGCAGTCGCCTCTGCACTACTCACTTCAGCACCGCGCTCGAGCGCTAGGTAGTATCGATGGACATTGATATGGCGCACCAGGGTCAGATAGCCGCCCGGTTCACTAAACTCGATACGCTGCTCGGGCCGCAGTTGTGCCAGGCCGGTCCACTCCAGAAAGTCGCTATACTCCTCTTTCAGCAACAGGTCACGCACACTCAACCCGGGCTCGAGTGGTACATCGACTTCGAGCTCGGTGACCAATGCGTCGATGTAAGCCTTACCCTGCAACCGCGCTACCGAGATACGGTGGTTCCCATCACGCACGAAGTAGATATCGCCCAGCTTATAGAGCTCAACCGCAGGTAGGTGCACATCCTGGTAGTGCGCCTTGTTGACGGAGAGCCAGCGCAACTTTACCGCTTCGTGGCGCGGGGCAAACTGGCGATCAAAGTCGTTGTAGCGCCCTTCGCTACCAACAATCTGTGCAATCGGCACCGTCTGGTGGCCGAGGTAGTGCTGACCACGGACATTCAGGTGGGCGCGTACATGTTCAAAGGAGAGGAGCTCATTGGGGGTGTGGGTGATCAGGGCGAGTAGTTGGGAGAAGAGCGCTCTCCGCCGTGCTCGGTAGAAGTCATCCTGAACCATCTCGAGGATTTCAGACACGTTTGCTACTTTCAGCCCGACGCTCGCCCGAGCAGACGCGCATAGAGGGTGCGAAAACCGTGACCAAGCTGATCGTAGCCGAAATTGGCCACCACTTTCGCACGACCATACTCACCGAACCGTCGGCGCAGTGCGCCATCTTCACCCAGGGTGCGCACGTAGGTGGCGTAGGCAGCCACATCATCACGAGCCGCAAGGAAACCACTCTGACCATGATCCACAACCTCAGGGAGTGCCCCAGCCCTACTGGTAACGACCGGCCGACCACAGGCCAGGGCCTCAGCAGGGGCAATGCCAAAGCCCTCAAGCCGTGAGGGGAAGAGGAGCAGGTCAGCACTCTGGTAGGCTGCCACCAACCCGGCGCGATCGGGCGAGCCGATGGGCCGCATGCGCGGGTGGGGCGGCCCCTGTTCACGCCCCTGAAAGCCACCCGTGTAGTAGAGAACATAGTCCTCTGGTAGCTGATCCATAATCTGCGGCAGGAGATCGAAGCCCTTACGTCGTGTTCGGTTACCAACAAAGAGCAGCCTGATACGCCCCTCGGCGTGCGGTAGGCCATCCTCGCGCCGTACCAACCCTGGTGTCGGCGTGAAGATGTTCGTATCGATACCATCATAGATGATCAGGCTATCCATACGACCGTAGGTCTGCTCAACCTGACGCTGGGTGAAGCGGCTTACACAGACGACTGCATCCGCCTTGGCCACCGATAGCCCGTCGTAACGCGCCTCCACAAGACGGTAGAAGAGGCGCTGGGCGAACGAACTGTAGGCTTGCAGGTCAGGGTCGCTGGTCAGATGGTGCACCGTCGTGACGACGGGCAGGCCGCTGGCCTTCAGGCTAAACGCCACCCGCGAGCGACCCTGAACGATATCGAAACCGCGCCACCACCCTGCCGGTAAGCCGTATGGAATGAGCGTCGGCAGAAAATTGTAGATCTCCGGCAGACGCATCAGTTCTGGCTGCAAGCCACTCGCCCGTACTGCCCGTGCAATATTCTGGATCCCAAAGTCAACGCCACCGCGGCCAATAGGCGAAATGTAGAGTGGTCTCATAGAGGTGTAAGATCTCAGGAGCGTCCGGTGTTCTGGGAGGCGTGGAGGGCTGCGCCCTCCACAAAAAAACCCAACCAAGCCCCGGTGGCGCCAGAGTGTTACGTCGGCGCAGCCGACACGGGAGGCGTGGAGGGCGTAGCCCTCCGCAAAAAGACCCAACCAAGCCCCGGTGGCGCCAGAGTGTTACGTCGGCGCAGCCGACACGGGAGGCGTGGAGGGCGTAGCCCTCCACAAAAAGACCCA
>CAIWUD010000465.1 GCA_903915775.1 uncultured Chloroflexota bacterium
AGCCTCGTCACTCGGGTTGGCTGAACTAGCTGACCTCTATACACGCTCCTTCGCGGACTACTTCTACGATGTGAGCGTGACGACCGAGGAGTTGGCCCGTCGTGTTCCCGCTGAGTTGATCGATCTCGATCGCTCGCTGCTGGCCTCCGTTGACGGTACTATCGCTGCTATCGCCCTCCTCTGTCTGGAGGGTGAGGGGGCCTGTTGTGGCGGTTTTGGGGTTACGGTGCCCTTCCGTGGGCAGGGCCTCGCTACCCCCTTGGCAATGGCCATGCTCGATCAGGCCCGTACGGCTGGTGCACGCCGCCTGACCCTGGTGGTGATGGCTGAGAATGAGCGCGCGGTGCGCAGCTACGCCCGCGCCGGTATGCAGATCTGGCGTGATCTGATCACCCTCGCCTGGCAGCGACCATCAGGCTGGATCGCACCCGAACCAGTTGAGGGGATCGTTGAACTCCCCCCCGTACAGCTCCTCGAGCATGCCGCGGCACTCCATGCCTGCCCCGCGATCTGGTCGCGATCAGCAGCAACGCTGCGGCGCCGTACTGATCTGGTTGGGCTGGCACTGCGCGATGCTGACCAGATCCTGGCCTATGCCCTCTATCGGCCTGATGGGGGAAGTGCGATCGAACTGGCTGATCTTGGTGCACTGAACGGGGAAGCAGCCCTCGCGCTGCTCCAGGCGCTCCAGGCCAAATATGCGCATATCGTGTATGGCAATGAGCCGGTAGCAAACCCACTGATCGCCTCTTTCCAGCAGGCTGGCTTTCTCCAGTTTCGTCCGCGCTACGAGATGCTCGCCGAGCTGTAGTGCATGGGTGGGCGTGTGTAGTCAGCGTAGCCTCTCACGGGAGGTGTGGAGGGCAAGGCCCTCTACAAAAAACCCTCACCCGCTCACGGGAGGCGTGGAGAGCGCAGCCCTCCACAAAAAACCCTAAGCCGCTCAGGGTTGGGGGGGCGGGCAAGGCCCACCACAAAAAACTCTAATCCGCTTACGGGAGGTGTGGAGGGCAAGGCCTTCCACAAAAAACTCTAATCCGCTTACGGGAGGCGTGGAGGGCAAGGCCCTCCACAAAAAAACCTCACCCAACCCTGGTTCCGCTAGGGAGAAGTACGAAGAGTTCCATCCAGACCACACTGAGGTGTCACCATGATTGTCGATTGCCATTCCCATTTGATGTGGTATCCTGACCATGTTGGCGAACGTTATGCCCAAGAGGCCCTCGCCTCAAAGCTGATCAAGCTGAAATACTCGGGCGGCGAGGCCCACGCTGCGAAACTTGACCTACACTCCTACGACTCCACACCCGACGTGCACTGGGAGGTCTCGCAGGCTGCTGATAAGGTGGTGGTCTTTGGGCTGCACGCCCGCCCGGTAGGCGTGGTGGTACCGAACGAGCTGATCGCTGAGTATGCCCGTCAGCACCCTGACAAGATTGAAGGCTGGGCCTCGGTCAATCCAGCTGAGCCCGACTGTATTGAGCAGTTGGAGTATTGCGTACGTGATCTGGGCCTCAAAGGGCTGAAACTCGGTCCGGTCTACCAGCACTTTGACCCCCAGGATCGGAAGCACTGGCCCTTCTTTAAGAAGGTGCAGGAGTTCGGCCTACCGATCTTGTGGCATCAGGGTACGAC
>CAIWUD010000466.1 GCA_903915775.1 uncultured Chloroflexota bacterium
CAGCGATTCGGCTTTGATGTTGAAGGCGCTACCCCCGGTGATGACGCTCTGCTCACGGGAGGAGTGGATGCGGTAGTCCTGGAGGTCGCGCACGCCGCAGAGCAGGACGCTCTGGGGGAAGGCGTGGGGCCGAGTGGGATAGCCCGCGCGCAGTTGGCGCAGGAGGGCGATGAGCGTATCGCCGATGAGGGCATCGACCTCATCGAGGAGGAGCACCAGGGGCTTACCGAGTTGCTGGCACCAGCGGGTGAGGAAGCTGCCGAGGGCATCGGCGTGGGGGGTGTCGGCCAGTACCGCACGAGCCAGGGCGGAAACCGCCGCATCGCCGGTAGTTAAGCTAGCCCAACGGGCGATGGCACTGACCATGAGGGCCATCGCGCGGTCGACATCCTCGCGTAGGGCCTGAGCGGGCTCGAGGTTGGCGTAGATGCACTGGTAGGTGCCCTCCCGGTTGAGCAGGTCGGCTAACGCGAGGAGACAACTCGTTTTGCCGGTCTGGCGCGGGGCGTGGAGCAGAAAGTACTTCTTCTGGGCGATCAGCCCGCGGATCTCCTCGAGGTTGATGCGGGCGAGGGGGGGCAGGCAGTAGTGATCCGAGCAGTTGACGGGACCCTCGGTGGTGAAGAAGCGCATAGGGCACCTCCAGGCGTGGCACAATCATCGCTGCGCACAGCATACCATAGGCGTGCGGGGGCGTGGATGGTAGTTTGTGAGGAGACCATGAAGCGGATGAGCGCAGAAATTCACCTATTACGTGCTCATTTGCGCATATATGTATCCGTACACTGAAGTAGAGTCGATCAATCAGTTCGTAGGAGGCTCTATGCGAAGATGTCTGCGTTCACTCGTTCCAATGCTGCTACTGCTGACTGCCTTCATCGCCATCCCTGCCATTCCCACCGCTGCCCAGGCTGGTGAACGCTGTTTTTCCGAGACAGGTCTCTGCATCAGTGGTTCTATCCGCACCTATTGGGAGCAGAATGGAGGATTGGCTGTTTTTGGCTTTCCGATAACCGCACAGACGATTGAGTTGGTTGAAGGCTCACCGCTCCAGGTACAGTGGTTCGAACGGGATCGTTTAGAGATCCAGCCGGATGGTCGTGTTACTACTGGAAGGCTTGGTGCTGAACGCTTAGAACAGATGGGTACACCCTGGCAACCAGGCGAAAATCGGCCTGCTGGTCCGACATGTGCTCTTTTCGGAGAGACAGGACATCAGGTGTGTGGAGTCTTCCTCGCTTACTGGAGGTCCAACGGCGGTCTCGAGCGCTTTGGGCTGCCACTTACGGAGAGCTTTTTCACAGAACTAGAAGGGCGTATCTACGTCGTGCAATATTTTGAGCGACGACGCTTCGAGTTTCATCCCGAAATTGGGCCAAACGCCGTGTTGTTAGGTCTCCTGGGACGCGAAGTACTAACTCATCGCCAGGCGGCTCCTACCCCGCCGCAGCCTGAGCCTACTCCTCAGCCCACTCCTCAGCCCACCCCTGATCCTGGGCCTCCCATTCAGCCACCAGAGGTATTGGAGCGGTATCGACAGCAGATGCCATCTGGTTTTTGGCAAATAAATCAGAATGGTATTCAGATTACCGCAGTGGGTTTTGAGTATAAGCAGGAGTTTAGTCGGTTTAGCAAGGCTGAACGGGGGAAGAAGTATGTCGCCTTTACCCTCGAGGTTGCTAATACAGGCTATCAGAGTAGGCGCGGCAGTGATACGTTTTTCGCTAACTCAGCATCATTCGATCTGATCGATCTCGATGGCAATACCCATAACATCGACTCGGCGATGTACGGTCTCGATGACTACTTTCGTGGTGGTACGTTCTATATCGGTACACGATCCCGTGGGTTGATGGTCTTCCAGATTGGTGAGCGTTCCGCACCGGCACTCCTGATCTTCGATGGTCCTGTACGTGTCGTACTCGATCTACGCCTTCCTCCTAATCAGTAGGCCAACTAACGTGTTCTAACATTCGTGATGAGCCTGTATAATGTACCAATACTTTATACAGGCCATTTTTTACATTCTACAACGATATGTAGTATGTAATTCATGTTTTTTGTACATAGTTTCATTTTGGCTGCGCTAGCATAACAATTTGGCACGACTAAGGCTGGGTTAGGTTTTTTTGTGGAGGGCGTAGCCCTCCACACCTCCCGTAAGACTATCAAGCTCGAAGGTATCTCGAATGGCTGAGTTGATTCAGGCTGGTGAATTTGCCACTGAAGGTGAACAACAGGTAGCGCGACGCTTGCGTGATGAGCTCCCAGCAGATTGGGTGGTGATTACCAATAAGCTGCTGCCTCTGCCAGATGGCCGTAGTTTCGAGATCGACCTGATTCTGCTCACGAGCCGCCGGGTCTTTGTGCTCGATGAGAAGGGTTGGGGCGGTACGATTAGCGGCAACTCTTCTGCGTGGCGCTGCGCCGACGGGCGCACTGAGCTTAATCCGCTGAATAAGATCGCGACGGTGGCGAAAGCTACCGCCGGTGAACTGCGCCAGCGTGTTCGCTCGCAGCTCCCGCCAGACCACTTTGTGGAGAGTGGGGTCATCTTTTCTAACCCGACGGTTCGGCTGCAGGTCGTTGACCCCCACCGTGGCCACGAACTGCTGCCCCTGGACCGCGCCTCCGCTATCCTGCGGCAGCGCCATGCCCAGGCGGATCGCTCCCTCTCGCCTGCCTGCATCGCCGCGATACGTGCCTTCTTCGTCGGCTGCGCCGGGCGGCCCCTGGTCCCGCGTGAGATTTCACCCTACCAGATCGATGAGGTCGAGCCCTCACGGCCAGGTGTGCAGATCCTGGCGGCAACGGCTCACCAGCGACGTTACCGCCTGATGCTCTACGACCTTGGTGGCGATCCCTTCCAGCGTGCGCAGCGTACGGCCTACTACCAGCGCGAATTTGCGGCGCTGCGCGGTCTGCAGGCAACCGGGGTGGTTCCCCATGCGGAGATGCCCTTCCCGTGGGGTGAGGCGAAGTTGGTCGTGCCGGTGGAACTGCCATCAGGTACGGCGCTGAGTAGCAGACCCTACCCCAGTGATCGCGCTTCGCTCCTGGAAGATCTCCAGATCGCCACAGCTGCGTTCAGCGCGCTGAGCCAGATCCACGAGCGCCAGGTGCTCCATCGTGCCCTCAGCCCTACGGCGATCACGGTCGTTGCCCAACATCCGACCCGGGTGGTCCTGAGCGATTTCTACGCTGCCCGGATCGAAGATCAACCCTCGATCGCGCCCTCGCTCGATCAACTGACCCTCCATGACCCCTATGCCGCACCAGAGCTCGCTGCTGGCTATGGGGGTGCTACGCCAGCGAGCGACTGCTTTAGCCTTGGGCTGCTGCTGCTGGAACGGCTGACGGCAACGCCCGTGGGCCAGTTGCGTATGGGGGATAGCGTGGTCTGGCCTAGCCTGCTCAAGCGCTGGCCACTGCCCCAGGATCAAGAGGCGATCACGCGCCTGCAGCAGCTCTTCGCGCAGCTTATGCGCAGCGATCCAGCGGTGCCACCACCAGTGGCCGCTACTGCGACAGAGACGTTTGCGCAGATTCTACGCTTGCTGCAGCAGCCCTTCCCCGCCCAGGAGCGGCTCTTTGATGAGCGCTACCAGCTGCAACGTCTGCTTGGCGAAGGAGCTATGGCGCGTACGTTTCTCGTGACGGATGTGAATCACCCGGATCAGGGCGTCTTTGCCGTGAAGCAGTTCCGCCATCCCCAGATTGCCCTGGGGCAGGCCGAAGCAGAGTTCATTGCGCTCCAGAAGCTGCGTAGTCGCCATGTGCCACGCATCTTTGAGCTCTACAAGCCCTCCAATGAGATCCACTTGAAGATGGAGTATATTCCTGGGCGGACACTCATGGAGCGGGAGGCGGAGTTTCCACTGCCGCTCGACCTCTGGTGGGAGTGGGCGCGCCAACTGCTCGAGACGCTGGCTATGCTGGAGAGGCATCGGTTACTCCATCGCGATATGAAGCCGGCCAACCTGCTGATCCACGAGGAGGATCAGCGCCTCGTGTTGATCGATTTTGGCTTTGCCATCCCCTTCAATGCCCAGAGTCGTGCCGCCGGTACGCCAATCTACCAGCCGCCCGAGGCCCTCACTAGCCCGACCCCGCCGCCAGATAGTGATCGCTACGCCGCTGCGGTGCTGCTCTTTCGCATGCTGACCGCTGAACTGCCCTTTGTTGAGGCTGATCGCCAACGCCTGCGCAC
>CAIWUD010000467.1 GCA_903915775.1 uncultured Chloroflexota bacterium
AACCTCTCCGCACGTTGTTCTATGCGTGTTGCACGGTGGTGGGATGCGGCGTAGCCGCGTGAAAGCCCGGAGCGTGTGTTGCGGCCCGAGATCGCCTGGGAGGGCTTTACCCTCCCAAACATTACCTACTATCGACTTTGGGTGGTGATGCGTAGTACGACTACTTACCGCCGCAGGACATCGCCGCCTGGCTCTCGATGAGATCTGCGGAACTTGCGCCAGAGTTGCTCGTCGACTGATCCGTGCTCAGGGTCGAGGTTGTGGCGTTGCTCGTATCGTTGGCACTGTTACCCAGCAGCCCACTGTTGATCGTCTCGCTCTCCATGAGGGATGGGTTGCCCTGCTGAACCGGCTGGAGCTGTGGCAGGGTGATACCATTTGGCAACTGGATCAGATTGACACTGCCGGACGGTGCGGTAACCGTTGGGCGGAGCGCGGGGGTGCCGAGGAAGAAGAAGAGGGCGACCGCAGCGACTGTTACGACGACGCCCATGGCCAGACCTTTCAACATCATGCAGACCTCCTTGTATTGCGTGCTTTGGTTCGATCGCTATAAGGGCGGCCACGCCGCACTATAGCCAGTCTAGTTGCCCACCTTGTGCAAACTTATTGTACACCTTTTTGAGCTATAGGGTTAGGGTATTTTTTCCGTAGGTTGTTAGTCGGCTGCGCCGACGGGATGGTCTGGCGCTACCAGGGCTGGGTTGGGGTCTTTCGCGGAGGGCTTTGTCCTCCACACCTCCCGTCGGTCGGTTGCGCCAGCGGGATGGTCCAGCACTACCAGGGAGGGGCAAAGCCCTCCATACCCCCACGAGCTAATGAAGTATGGTAAGATGGCCCGCCGGAGGTTATGAGTTGCTACTCTTAATTCTCCTGTTTGTACAGCCTGGTTGGAATAGGCCCCATCAACACCATCTATGACACCTCTCGCCGGCCGCGCTCGTCTGCTCGATCTGAGACCACCGGTTCGGCGTGTTCTGATCCACAGCCTATTCCTTGGCCTAGCGATCAATATTGCTGACCTGCTCTTCAACTTCTATCTGGTCAGTCAGGGCTACGGTACCGATACTGCCGGGCTGATGTCGACGGTCAGCCGTTTGGCGGGTATGCTACTCGGCATACCGATGGGCCTGCTCATCGATCGGATTGGTGCCCAGCGTGCGATCCAACTCTCACTACTGGTGTACAGTGGAGGTTGGTTGCTCATGCTCCAGGGGCAGTCGCTGGTTGCGCTCATTGTTGCACAGTTTATCATTGGGGCTGCCTTTCTCACCGCGCTCACCGCTGTTGTACCACTCCTGGCAACGATTACCAGTGATGATGAGCGGACGGGTGTCTTGGGTCTGAACGCCTCAGCAACGATGGTTGCCGGTCTGGGCGGCGGTATGCTCGGTGGGCTCCTACCCTCAGGAGCGGCGCTGCTCCTCGGGGTGGGGCCGCAGGATACGGCAGCCTACCGCTTGGCGTTGGGGATAGTCGTACTGCTCAGCTTGCTGGCGCTACTGCCCATCGTGCGACCACTTTCTAATGGTGCTGAGGTGCGTACGGCAGGCCCCTCACCACTCGATGGTCGACGGCTCCCGCTCAAACGGCTAGTGCGCTTCTCACTCTCCGCGATGTTCCTTGGGATTGGGAGTGGGGTCATTCTTCCCTTCCAGAACCTCTTCTTTCGCGAGGTCTTTGGGCTGAGTGATAGTGGGGTTGGGATTATCCTGGCCACGGTTGCCGTCTGTATGGGCCTGGGAGCGCTAATTGGTGCACCAATAGGGGTACGTATCGGCCTACGTCGTGGAGCGACCATTCTGCGCATGATCTCGGTTGTCGGTGCACTGATCATGCTCATCCCGTCACTCATTCCGGCAACCATTGGCTTTATTATCCGTGGCACCTTCATTGTGGCCAGTTACCCAATGAGTGATGCCCTTGTGATGGCCAACACCCCGCTACGTCAGCGTGGCATGGCGATGAGTCTGAGCAGTGTCTTCTGGGCCGGTGGATGGGCTGTTGGTGCACTTGCTGGTGGGTACATGCAGGTGCGCTGGGGCTTCAATCCGCTGATTATCGTCGCAGCAGTGAACTACCTCTTTTCGGCTCTGGCGATTTTGACTCTGGTCTTTCCTGAGGGTGATAAGCGTTAGGTATGGTGTAGTGTCGGCTGCGCCGACGGTAGGGTCTGGCGCTACCAGGGCTGGGTTGAGTTTTTTTTGTGGAGGGCCTTGCCCTCCACACCTC
>CAIWUD010000468.1 GCA_903915775.1 uncultured Chloroflexota bacterium
CTCAGAGAAGTTGGGTGCGCAGAGGGCGCGAAATATCTGTTGCCAGTGTAACGACTTTTCGCATAACGCACACTAGCGCCATATTAGAGGAGTGTTGGAATCTACGGGGCGACACCAAAGCCGGGTTCGGGTCTTGTAGCTATTCACCGTTGGGGTAAAGCAACGGCCGGGCAACCACGGGGGGTTGCCCGTACGGAGGGGCGCCATGAGGGCAAAACGCCCTCACCCTAGGAGAAGTACGAACAGGTACCGGGGCTTCTGTGGAGGGCTACGCCCTCCACGCCTCCCGTAGGATGGCCAGGCTAAGAGGAGTGTTGGAGTCTCACTGGATAAGGGCGACACCAAAGCCGGGTTCGGGTCTTGTACCTGTTCACCGTTGGGGTAAAGCAACGGCCGGGCAACCACGGGGGGGTTGCCCGTACGGAGGGGCGCCATGAGGGCAAAACGCCCTCGCCCCAGGAGAAGTGTGAACAGGTACCGGGGCTTCTGTGGAGGGCTACGCCTCTCAGGGGGTATCGCTACTCATCATGAGCAGTTCACGAGCGGCACGGCGTCCGCTCTCGATCGCCCCATGCACCGTGGCGATATGTCCCCCCTCGGCCGTCGCTTCGCCAGCAAAGAAGATGGTATCGTCCAGGGGTGCGGCCAACGTCGCACGCGCAGCCCCCATGCCGACGGCACTGTAGGTGTAGGCACCGCGGCTCCATGGATCGGCGTTCCAGTCGACGAGCCGCCCACCAAGGTAGGCGGCCCGCACCGCAGGGCCAAAGAGTTGGGTCAACTCATCGAGGGCGACCTCGAGAGCATCTGCTTCGCCCATGGCAGCGACGGCACGCGCGGTGGGGCCACCCTGGTAACCCATCAAGGTTGGCGTCGATGCACCTGCAACCGGCCACCAGGTGGCGATGCGACCGTCACTACTCAAGACGGTAAAATCGGGCCAGCGTTGGCGCTCGAACCAGACGGCCACCTTCGTCACCTGGCCCATGGGGATAGCGTGAATGGCGGCACGCCGGGTCGCCGGAAGTTCCGGGGTGAAACTCGGCACACCCGCCTGGAGCAGACTCACCGGCACGGTCACCAGTAGCCGACTTGCCTCCAGCGACTCGCCATGCTCCAGCGTCAGGGTAACAGCGCCCCGCTCCCAGCGCACCTCGCGTACCGGAGCATTCAAACGAATCTGTAAACCAGCGGCCATGGCCTCGACCAGACGGCTGTAGCCGTCGAGGATATGGAAGTTCCCCTCGCCATTGCTGCTCTGTTCCCGTTCACGGGCGTACGCAGCGGCACTCAGGCGCTCCGGTTCGGCACCCTCAAGGTTACAGAGCCAGCGCAGGGTGATCGGGACGGCTGGGTCATTGGCTGGTGCCAGACGGGCCAACAGTTGGGCTACGCTCAGATCGGGGCCGCGGTAGTCTGCGACCGCAGCATAGAGGGCAAAGACGCGCGCTGCAAAGGGGTCATTGGTTGGAAGAATCTGTCCGCCACGGGCAAAGAAGCGCCTGCTGCCCCAGGGGCGCGTCCGCAGATTAGCAGCCTCTACGTCAGCCCAGGTACAGGCTTGGTCACCGTGGATAAACTCGGCGCCCAGTTCGACCGCACCATGGGAGTAGTCGGTCCAGATACGCCCACCCGTCCGATCACGAGCCTCGAGCAGCACTACCTCACGACCTGCCGCCGTGAGCAAACGCGCTGCCGCCAGGCCAGACGCCCCGGCGCCGATGATGATCACGTCGTGCATCAGGTCCTGCTCCTTTTCGGTAGACATGGTTCAGTTACCGTTTGGCGCTACCAAGGTTGATTCAGGAGCTTTCGTGGAGGACTTTGCCCGCCACGCCCCCCTTCAAACTGACTTGAAGCATGCCTTACCACTTCGCAGGGGCTTGAATAAGCGTTGGCTCCATGCGGAGGAGCGCACTGATCCGTTTGAGCCCCTGGTGGCGTAGACTGACGATGTAGTAGGGGGTGATGGGCAGCCGCTCACCTGAGCAGAAACGTAGCTCGATACGGTGTTGGGCGCGGCGTAGGATCCGTACATCGAGGCCACTCAGATCGCTGATGCGCCGCCTGGTGGTCTGGAGGCCACGCACTCCATACTGGTACAACTGGATCGTATCTGCGTCACGATCGAACACCACACGCACGAACTGGCCGCCGCTAAGGAGGGTGAAGAGGGCAAAGCCGACGAGCGCCACTATCGCTACCAGGGTGCCGATGCCCCAGGTCAGTTGCCCATCAAGCAGACGATTGACGATGTCACCAGTACCAACCAGAACCATCAGGGCGAAGCTCCAGACCAGTACGGGTGCGTAGTGGATGTGGAGCAGACGGTCGCTGCTTCTCACGGTGTAGGTTAACATACAGTTTCTTGGCAGAGCAGGTGAGGCTCGTCGTGCGTAACGGAAGGATACCATACCTCCTGGGCTTTGGGAAAGGGTAGCACACCAAGTAACTGTTCACAGTTGGGGTAAGCCAACGGTAGTGCAACCACGGGGGGTTGCCCATACAGAGGGCGCTACGAGGGCGAGACGCCCTCGCTCCAGGAGAAGTATGAACAGTTACCACACCAACTATCTTGACAGCTGCAAGCGCGGCATATACAATCGTCGGCTACCTCACCCAAGCGTGTCAAGCCCCTGCGAACGGCTATCTCGTGGGAGGTGTAGGGCGAAGCCCGCTACAAAAGACCCGAACCCAGCCCCGGTAACGCCAGGGCGGTACCATCGGCACAGCCAAAAAGGAACAAAAGTCGTGCACGTTGTCATGCGTACGATCTGCCGGGTAGTAACGACGATCCTGGTGCTGATCACCCTGATGGCCTGTATTCCCGAGCCGACGTCACCGCCACTGCCAACACTCCCGGCAGTGCTCGATATTACCCCTGCGCCGACCCTGGATATTGAGGCTACTGCCACGGTACTCTCCTCGATCACCCTGCCTACCCCAACAGTGGTTGGGCTCTACACGGTGCAGTCGGGAGATACGCTCAGTGCGCTGGCCGTGCGCTTTGCAACGACCGTAGAGGCGTTGATGGTGGCAAATGGGCTCAGCGATCCCAATGCGCTTCTACCTGGTCAGACCCTCGTGGTACCACTGCAGCCCGGGACATCAGGTGGCAACTTCATCGTGCCCCTACCGAGTTCGACCCCCACACCGTAGGCATGTGCCGACCATACACGCTGCCACTCCCAGGGCTGGGTGGGGGGGTTGTGGAGGGCGCAGCACGTAAACCAGTACCCCTTAACTGGCACGCATCGGCTATGCTTCGCTCTGCCATGAACGCCATCTCCCGCACACTCAGCACCATCCTGCTCATCAGCCTGGTGGCCTGTACCGCACCGCGCCCCGTTGAGCCCACACCACCTCCCCCTACAGCTACCCCGCCGCCCACCCCGCTGCCGACTACGCCAACAGCAGTTGCACGCCCAGCGCCAACTTCGCGCCCGACCAGCGTACCAACGCTACCATCGGCGACACCCGAGCCGATGGATCCCCTCTTCGATCCTCAGCGCATCAGCTACGCCCACGCTGTCGATGGATCGGTGATCCAGGCCATGCTAGAGGCTCGTTCCAGCCCGTTGCGCACCGTACGCTTCCAGATCGGTAATCGCTCCCACTCCTTCAGCGAGCAGCTCGTGGTGCTCAGTTCGCTCTACAGCATCAACCCCCTGCTGCTCCTGGCGCTGATGGATCTGCAGAGTGGCCTGGTGAGTAGTGGTCAGGCGGGATCGGGGCAGATGGCCTGGGCCATGGGCTACCGTGGTGATGGCGGTGGGCGCAGTGGCCTCTCGAGCCAGTTGCGCTGGGCTGCCCGCGAGCTACGCGCCGCAGTGCGCGACTATGCCCTGCGTGATACTCAAACCCTTCCCCCCCTGAGCTTTGCCGACGGCTCACGCCAGGAACCGAGCGGTGATATCTCCTTCAGCGGTTATGTCTTGTCGCGAGTCCTGGCCCCAACAACCAGCGCCAGTCAACTTGAGACACGCCTCGAGAGCCTTGTCAGTCGCTATACGCAGCTATTTGGCGACCCGCGCCTGGTGCCTACGGAGTGGCCCCCCCTGGCAGAGCCCTTCCTGACCCGTCCCATGGAGCGAAACTTTCCCATCACCTCATTCTTCGACCACGCTACACCATTCCTGCGAGAGAGCGGCGCTATTCTCACCTTCTGGGGGCGCGACGAGACGGATAGTGCCTTTGCCTACGATGGTCATACCGGATGGGACTATGGCATGGGTCCGCCCGATACCATTCTTGCCGCTGCTGATGGCGTAGTCACCTTTGCCGGGAACTCCGATGATGGCTGTGCTACCCCAGCCCGTGCCGTCATTATCGACCATGGCAATGGCTACCGATCGCTCTACTGGCACCTATATTCGATCGCGGTGGAGAGTGGTCAGGCGGTGGCTCGGGGCGACGTGATCGGTGTGGCTGGTGAGACCGGTTGCGCCATAGGCGCCCATCTCCACCTACAGGTCCAGTACCTCGGTCGTGATGTCGATCCCTACGGTTGGTGTGGTTCTGAACCCGACCCCTGGGCGCTCAACCCTGCCGGTCAGAAGAGTGTCTGGCTCTGGGCTGATATGCCTTCACCGTGTGGTCCCCCTCCACCAGACGTCGTAGTGGTGGATGATCGCGATCCCGGCTTCCTGATCAGTGGCGATTGGCAGGAGCACCCGATCGGTTATGGCGGTGGCTCACACTTTGCCGCGGTTAGCTTTGCTGGTAGTGCCGAGCGCCCGTACCGCGCAGCTAGTCTGCGCGCACCCGCCACGGTCGCCTGGCGCCCCGAACTTCCGCGGAGTGGACGCTACCGCATCCTCGCCTACATGCCCTACGCCCTCAATGGCCTCGACGAGTCACGTGAACTGCGCTACCTGATCCGCCAAGCCGACGGGCGCGAAAGCCTGGCCCGCGTCGATGCAGAGAAGGAGCGCAACTGGTGGGCCGATCTCGGTACCTATGAACTGAGCCCGGCAACAGCCCTGGTGAGCCTCACTACCCTGGCTGGCGACGATCGTCGGGGCGCCTGGGTTGACGC